>CAXNGF010000007.1:0-22249 GCA_964201905.1 Limnohabitans sp.
TCTGTTTTGTGACTGAACAGTTTACTTCTATTTTTTTATCTTGTCACGGGCTGTTTAATCCCTTTGCAGCGTCAGGAAAGACAGCCCGCCAAAATGTCAGAATAGCTTCTCTTTCTTTTTGCAGGTCGGCTTGTGGCACCTGGGTTGGCGCCTCGTTCAGGCGCGCTTTGTGTTGCACACGGCGCAGCTCGCGGTAGGCCGTAGAAGCCTTCAAACCGACGTCCTTGGGCAACAACCCTGCCTCTTCGGCGCGCTGAAGCAACGCAATATTGCCCACGTTGTCGGCCATTTCCGGGTGCGCACAGGCCTGCATGAGGACCAAATACTGAACTGCAAACTCGGCATCGACCATGCCACCCGGGCTGTGCTTCAGATCAAAAAGGTCTTGCTTGATGGTGTGTGCCGATCTGACCCGATTGCGCATGGTGACGATTTCAGACTTCAAAGAGGTTTCATCACGCGGTGCACTGATGACGCTGCGACGAACCTGGTTAAAACGGTTGGCCATGGCCTCATGGCCCATGACAAAGCGTGCGCGCGTCATAGCCTGGTGCTCCCAGGTCCAGGCGGTGTTGCTGCCTCTTTGTTGTTGATAGTCTTCAAATGCGGAGAAAGTGGTTACCAACAAACCTGAACTTCCATTGGGACGAAGCGCCGTATCGATTTCAAACAAATCGCCCTCGGAGGTTTTGACCGTGAACCAATTGATGAGCTTTCGGACAAAAGCGCCATAGACCTCTTGTGCCCGCTCATCGGCATCTTCGTAGACAAAGACAATGTCTAAATCGCTGCCATAACCCAGCTCTTTGCCGCCCAATTTGCCGTAAGCCACAATGCCAAACAGCGGCGCCTCTCGGTGTCGATTTTTCAAACACGACCAACACCATTCGGCCGTGACACGCAATACGGCATCGGCCATGGCGCTTAAGTCGTCGGCCACCTGCTCCACGGTCAAACGCCCCTCCACATCTCGCGCCAAGGTTCGGAAAACCTCGGCATGATGGGCGCGGCGAAGCAAGTTCAACAAGTTCTCTTCGTCATCTTCATCGGTTCTTTTTAAGGCTGCCCGCCGGGCCTGTAGCTCAGACTCAAAGTCTTGCGCCACGAACCTTTGTTGCAACACATCGCCATTGGCCAACTCATCAATCACGCCTGGATGCTGAACCAAATAGCGGGCGGGCCATTTGGCCGCGCCCAACAAGCGCAGCAACCTTTCATGAACAGCTGGGCGCTCCAACATCATGGCCAAGTAACTTTCGCGGCGCATCAATGGCTCCATCCAGTCTGCCATGCGGACCACGGCATCCTCTTCGACTCGGCCTTCTTGGAGCCATTGGGCGGTGCGCTGTAACAAGCGCATTAAGCGGCCTCTTGCATCGTCCCTAAGGCTTTTGACCTTGGGGCTGTCTTGCCAATGGGCCAAGCGTTTTCGAGCCTCTCCCTGAAACAGGTCCAACACGGCCTCTAACTCGGGGCGCTCTCGCGCAGCGCTCGTCTGACATGACTTGCACTGCCGATCACCCCCCAACAAAATATCGAACTCATGCGCCACGACTTCGCGGTGCGTATCTAAATCGGTTAGAAAGTCAGAGCTCGAACCATACGCCATGGTTTTGGCAATCCACTGCAAATCGTGGTCTTGAGTGGGTAGCACATGCGTTTGTTGATCGTCTAAGTACTGAATTCGATGTTCTACTTTGCGCAAAAATTCATAGGCTTGGGTCAGTGCCTTTGCGGTTTCTTCAGGCATTAGCCCCGCTTTGGCCACGCGCTTGATGGCATCGAGGGTGGGGCGAGTTCGCAGCTCTGGAAACTGCCCGCCCCGAACCACCTGCAACAGTTGCACCGTGAATTCAATTTCACGAATGCCGCCTCTTGAAAGCTTGACATCGTTGGCACGCTCGGGATGTCCGGCGCTTCTTTGGGCAGCATGATCGCGAATTTGTTGGTGCAAGGTTCTCAAGGACTCAAAAACGTTGTAGTCCAAATACCGTCTGAAAACAAAGGGTAAAACAACACTGCGAAGCTTGGCGGCAGAGCCATTTTGGATGGCGCTTCTGGGTGCGATCACCCGGCTTTTCATCCATGCAAATCGCTCCCACTCACGGCCTTGGACCAACAAGTATTCTTCAAGTGCGCCCAGTGAGACCACACTGGGCCCTGAATTGCCGTTGGGCCTGAGCGCCAAGTCCATGCGAAACACAAAACCATGTTCTGTGATTTCACCCAGCAATGTAAAGATGGCTTTGACTGCGCGGCTGAAATATTCTTGCACCGAAATTTTGCCTAAGCCGTGTGCATTACCGGCCGTTTCGCCGTCCTCGTCGTACACATAAATGAGGTCGATGTCACTTGAGACATTGAGCTCTCGCGCACCCAGCTTGCCCATACCGACCACCCAAAACTCTGCTCTTTCACCAGATGGCAAAAGCGGTGTGCCGTGCCTTGCATCAAGGTCATGGAAGGCCTGCTGACAGGCTTCGTCGAGGGCCATTTCCGCCAGGTGGGTCACCCCCAGGGTAATGGTTTCAAGTGAGGCATCTTGCTCACAGTCCAATGTAACCAGGTGGTACATGGTCCATTGACGCAAGATTCGCAATGCCGGCCCCACCTCGTGACCTTGGCTGCGCAATCGTTGGTAGACCTGTGTCAATAACTCTCGGTGTGGCACGCCTGCTGGCAAAGTCGCAAAGACGTCGGTATAGCGCCTTTGAAGCCGCTGAAAAAAACGCGACCCTTCTGAAAGCGGCAGAGGACGTTTTGAATCCATGGCGTGTTGTGTCTCAAGTGGGCTTGTCGCGGTCATAATTCCCTGCCTAGGTCTTTATGTCCATAACGTGAGTCGAATGTTGAAGTTTTCTACCCTTGCCCAAATTTGCAGCAGTGCCGTGCGCTTCGCCGCGTGGGTTTTGTTGGTGAGCGGCTTTCTCTTGGCCATGGCTTGGGCTGCATTGCATTTTTGGATTGTGCCCCGAATTGAAGACTTCAGGCCCAAATTCGAAAACATCGCCACGCAAGCCCTCGGGATACCGGTTCAAATGGGTAGCTTGTTGGCCGTTTCGTCTGGTTGGATGCCGACTTTCGAAATCCATGACCTCAGCTTGTTGGACCCAGAAGGTCGAAAGGCCCTCACTTTACCCAAAGTCATTTTTGCAATCAGTGTTCAATCGGTGCTCAAGCTCGGCGTCGAGCAGTTGGTCATCGACTCTCCCACCTTGGACATTCGCCGAACCGAAACAGGTGAATGGCGAATTGCGGGACTCGCCTTGAAAAAAGAGGACTCGCCCGACTCGGCTGTCGCCGACTGGGTTTTTTCTCAAAAAGAGATTCTTGTGCAAAACGGCACCGTGGTTTGGACCGACGAGTTCAACCCATTAAGCCGTGACAAGGCGGCCGTGAATTTGAATCAAGTTTCATGGGTCTTGCGCAATTCTGCACGTCATCACCAATGGCGACTTGATGCCACACCCCCGCAAGGTTGGGGCGCCCGGTTCGTGTTGATGGGCGATCTGCGTCGTGGCCTGTTGTCGACTCACGCAGGGCGAGTCAAAGATTGGAGCGGTCAGCTTCATGCCGAATTCTCAGATGTGAACCTGTCACAACTGGGGCCCCATCTGCCTTGGAAAGTCAACGCCACGCAGGGCCAAGGCGCACTTCGCATGTGGCTAGATTTAAAACAGGGCAAGCTCCAACAGGCCACTGCCGATCTGATTCTAGAGAACGCCAAAGCACAACTCAGTCCAGAATTAGAAACTTTGTCATTCAAGAGCATCGCGGGACGTTTGTCGTTCAAACCAATGGCGCGTGGCTTTGATTTTTCAACTGAAGGTTTGCGATTTGACACCGCCGATGGTTTGCATTGGCCTGGCGGGAATATCAGCCTTTCTTATCTTGAAGCGGAAAAGGGCGACAGTGCTCAAGGCCGTTTTCATGGGGACAAATTAGACTTGCTTGCGCTTAGAAGCATTGCACTCCAACTGCCATTGCCAGACCCCGCCCGCCAAACCTTGCTTGAACACAAAGTCAGTGGCTTGGTCAACCCGCTGCACATTGAGTGGGGGGAAAAAAACACTGGCGCAGACAAAACGTACCAAGTGCAAGTGGCTAACGGCCGGTTTGATAACTTCTATTTTGAGGGCGGAAAACCCGGCTCTTCCTCCGAAAACTGGCCAGGCATTGAGAATGCAAACATCAGCTTCGACATGAACGCAGAGGGCGGCAATGTCAAGGCATCGATAGAAAAAGGGGCCTTGCAAATCAATCGCATTCTTGAAGATCCACGTATCCCAATGGAAAAAATGCAATTGGCCATCAAGTGGCAACAGCAAAAAAATCAGCTGCTGATACCCGAGTGGCAATTGAGCTTGAAAAATGCAGATCTCAAAGGTGATTTCAAAGGCAGCTGGAAGCCCAGTCCGTTCCCAGGCAGCTTTGGCGTTTTGGATTTACAGGGCAGCATCCAACAAGGCGATGCATCGCGTGTCCATCGATATCTGCCCTTGAGTATTTCCCAAAGCGCTCGCCACTATGTGCGTGACTCGGTTTTAAAAGGAAGCCTTCAAAACGTTGGCGTGAAAATCAAGGGCGACTTGAAACAACTTCCATTTGCCAACCCCAAAGAGGGTGAGTTCAGAGTGGCAGGCAAAGTCAAAGAAGCTCAATATGCCTACGTTCCCCCGGCAAACCCCAACATGACAAACCGCAATGCAAGCACTGAAGGGGTTTGGCCGGTCATGAGCAGCGTCAACGGTGACATCGTGCTTGACCGACTCAACTTCAAAGTCAATGGCGCATCGGGCAAATGGGGCAGCATTCCCTTCACGCAAATCAAAGCTGAAATTCCCATTCTTAGCGGCCCACTGACGGTCAACGTTCAAGGCGAATCAAAGGCCAATGCCAGCGCCGTCTTGAATGAGTTGCGGCTTTCACCTGTCAACAACATGCTTGGCGGCGCACTGGCACAAGCCAGTAGCACGGGCTTGTTAACTTCGCGCTTGAAGTTGTCCTTGCCGCTCTCAGATCTTGAAAAAACCAGCCTTCAAGGCAGCATCGCTTTAAGCGGCAATGACATTCGCATGCAATCTGGGTTGCCCATCATTGAAAAAGCACAGGGCACCATTCAATTCACGGAGGCTGGCTTTAGTTTGGCTGGCATCGGTGCTCAATTTTTGGGTGGCCCCATCAAGTTTGAAGGCGGCGCCAGAAAGCTTGCACCACGAAGCACGGAGGCCAATCCCTTCATTCGCATTCAAGGACAGGTGAGCGCCAGTGGTTTGCGTCAAGCCAAAGAAATTCCCGCACTCAGCTTGCTAGCAGAACATGCCAGTGGCGCAAGCACCTATACGGCCAGCCTTGGTTTTAAAGGCGGACAAAGCGAGTTGAGCGTTCAATCGGATCTTGAAGGCTTGGCCTTGAATTTGCCTGCACCCCTCAACAAACGGGCAGAAGAGCAGCTTTCATTCAAGTTTGAAAACGTGGTTCAAAGTGTTGGCTCATCAAACGCCAGCAAAGCGCAGCGCGATCAAATTCAATTCACTTGGGGCCGGTTTTTGTCCGCTTCCTATTTGCGAGATCTGAGCGGCACAGAGCCGCGCGTCATGAAGGGCGGCTGGCAGCTGGGCGAAAAATTAAACACGCCCAACACCTCGACCTCGGAATCAGGTGTGACGGCTTCAATCAATTTGCCCTCATTTTCTGTCGACGACTGGATGCAAGTTGTCTCGCCGCCCAGGTCAAGCCCCAGTTGGAGCTCGACACAAAACGATCCAGTGAGTGCTGTGGTCCAAAGCTACTTGCCCACTCGTTTGACGCTGAAGGCCAGTGAGGTCAAGGTTCAAGGCCGTCAACTGCACAACGTCTATGTGAGCGGTTCGCGCGAGGGCTATTTATGGCGATCCAATTTAGATGCCAAAGAGTTCAGTGGTTATTTGGAATACAGGCAATCCACCAACCAAAATGCCGGCCGCATTTATGCACGCTTAGCGCGATTAACTTTACCGCCTTCAGCAGATCAAGCGGTAGCGTCCCTGTTAGAGGATTCTCCGTTGAGCATTCCCGCATTGGACATTGTGGTGGAGGACCTTGAGCTTCGCGGCAAAAAAATGGGGCGCGTTGAAATTGAGGCCGTCAATACCGACGCCGCCGTTCCGCGCGTGCTGGCAACTCGCGAATGGCGCCTTAACAAGCTGAACATTTCTGTACCTGAAGCCAGCTTTAAAGCAAGCGGCAGATGGGTCACCTCCAAAGAGGGCGCACAACAAGCCAACACGGAAATGAACTTTCGCCTGGACATTTTAGATGCGGGCAACTTGTTAAACCGTTTAGGCACCAAAGACGCACTGCGCGGGGGTGCTGGTAAGTTGGAGGGTCAGATTAACTGGCAAGGCTCACCCATGACCTTGCATTACCCCAGCTTGGGTGGCAACTTCAATGTGAGCATGGGCCGCGGCCAATTTCTTCAAGCCGAACCGGGTGTCGCAAAACTGTTGGGGGTTTTAAGTTTACAAGCGCTACCGCGACGTTTGTTGTTGGATTTCCGAGATGTGTTCAGCGCTGGTTTTACCTTTGACACGATTCGAGGTGATGTCTTAATTCAACAAGGCATTGCCAGCACGCGCAACCTTCAAATGAAGGGCGTCAATGCCGTCGTTCAAATGGATGGCAGCTCTGACATCGAAAAGGAAACTCAAAACTTGCGCGTTCTGATCTTGCCGGAAGTGGATGCCGGTACCGCCTCATTGCTGGCAGGCATTGCGCTAAATCCGGCAATTGGCTTAAGCACCTTCTTGGCCCAACTTATTCTCAAACAACCGCTGCGCCGGGTCAACACCCAAGAGTTCTTAATTGACGGCTCTTGGGGCGATCCCAAGGTGACCAAAGTAACAAGCGCTGCTGTTGCGCCTTAAGCCCTGCAACGCTTTTGCACATGACGCCCACCGAGTCTTTGTCGCTGCAAAACAAGCATCCGCTGTGGCAGTTTTTCACATCTGCCGCGCGCTCTTTCACTGATCGTCGCTTTTCCTTGTGGCTTGCATTGATTGGCTTAGTCGTTGCCCTGTTGGTGACCTTGGTTTGGCTTGCTGGTCGGTACGAAGCCAGTCAATACCAAGCAGAATTAGATCGAGACACAGCCGATGCGGTGAGTGATCTTCGCAATGGTTTTAGTCGTCACATTGTGAGCCTGCAAAATTTACAGGTGAAATCACTCTCGCCCAAATTGTGGCAAGCAGAAGTCGCGCCGCTGCTGAATCAAAACAGGTCTTGGATACGAATAGAAAGAAGAGACTTGCAAGGCTTGATCTTGGACGCATCGGACTCGCCATTTAAGCCGAATTTGTTTGACGATAAAAACCGCATGAATGAGCAAGCAGAAATCGTTCAAACTTGTTTGCGCTCTAAACGCCTAAAGGGCCCCGCCTATTCGCGCAGTTATTTTTTACCCCAGCCCAATGGCATTGGCCTGGAGGTCATGGAAGTGTGCCTGCCCATCATTGAACGGGGCAGCATCCTTGGTTTTACGCTTTTGACTTATGGCCTTCAAGAAATTTTGTCCGCTGAATTGGGCGAGACTTATGGGCGTCGCAACGAAATATCCTTCATTGAGCCCGATGGAACGCGGCTAGCGGTTCACGGCACTTTGCCGCGCGCCAAACGGCTGTTCACGGCCACCCAGTTGCTTGACTTGCCTGGCACAACGCTCATGTTGCGCATGGATGGCCGCCGCGCTGCGCCTGATCTTTTCCCAAATATTTTGCCGGCCTTGGTCACGGCCATGTCCATTGCGTTGGTCTCTGTGTTGGTTTTATTGGGCAAAGACTCTCGCCGCCGACTTAAAGCTGAGCGCGACTTGGCAGATGCGTTGGCCTTTCGAAAAGCCATGGAAGACTCTTTGGTCACAGGCCTGCGTGCGCGTGATTTAAAAGGTCGAATTACCTATGTAAACCCCGCGTTTTGTCAGATGGTGGGGTTTGACGCTGACCAACTCTTGGGCCAATCTGCGCCCATGCCTTATTGGCCATCCGAAATGGTCGGCGAGTATCAACAAAGGCAAGCCGTTCGATTGGCGGGTAACGCGCCGCCGCGAGAGGGTTTTGAATCGGTTTTTGTGAGAAATGATGGCTCGCGATTTCCAGTTCTAATTTTTGAAGCGCCTTTGATCAATGTCCTCGGTCAGCAAACGGGCTGGATGAGTGCGTTTTTGGACATCAGCGAACAGCGCCGCATTGAAGAGTTGTCTCGTTCAAGTCAAGAACGATTGCAAGCGACCGCTAGATTGGCAACCGTTGGCGAGATGGCATCACTGTTAAGTCATGAGTTGAACCAACCTCTGGCAGCTATTTCAAGTTATGCCACAGGCTCTTTGAACCTTCTTCGGCATCCAGAAAACGGCGATGTTGCTCACCGATTGAGCGATCTTCAAATGGCCTTTGAGCGAATTTCTGAACAAGCAAGCCGTGCGGGCAAAGTCATTAACAGTGTTCATGATTTCGTGCGGCGTCGCGATCAGGACAAAGAGGTTGTGTCTCCTCAAGCCATCATTGATGCTGTGATGCCACTGGTGCAGTTGCAAGCTCACAAGTTGCATGTTCGCGTCGAAACCAAATTGGGTGAGCGCTTATCACCCATTCTTTGCGATCGAACCATGGTCGAACAGGTCTTGCTAAATTTAGCGCGCAACGGCATGCAAGCCATGGACCACCCGGCATGTCACAAGCGGCTCCTGACCCTTCAGATTAAAAGAGCCCCTTCAAGCGAGTCCCATGGATGGGTTGAGTTTTCAATCATTGACTTGGGGATCGGAATTTCTCCTGACATTGCGCAAAAGCTTTTCACGCCCTTTTTCACCACCAAGCCTGAAGGCATGGGTCTGGGCCTCAGTCTTTGCCGAACCGTTGTAGAGCAACACGGCGGTCACTTGGAGTTTGAAGCGCAAGAGCCCTGCGGCACGCTTTTTCGTTTCACCCTGCCCACCGCTGCTGAGCTGTGAGCAAGACTAAAATCAAAACATGCAACCCGCCCTAAACGCCTGTATTTATATTGTTGACGACGATGCCAGCGTTCGCGAAGCGATGGCCTGGTTGCTGCGTTCTCGTCGACTTATGAGCGAGGTTTTTGCAAGCGCAGATGATTTTGAGCGCATGTTGCAAGAAAAGTTTCCAGGTCCCCAAGCACCCGTCACGACGCAAGCAGGTTGCATCCTTTTAGACGTACGAATGCCCGGACAAAGTGGTTTGGCACTCTTTGAGACCCTGATTGGCAATGGGCTGGCTCATACGTGGCCGGTTATTTTTTTGACGGGCCATGCCGATGTGCCAACGGCCGTCGACAGCGTCAAGCGTGGGGCATTTGATTTTTGCGAAAAACCCTTCTCCGATAACGCTCTGGTCGACCGCGTGGAACAGGCCTTGGTTTTGTCCAAGGCGCGACTGGCCGTTCACCTACAAAGTGCAGGTTTAGCCTCACGCCTGCAAGATTTAACCGAGCGTGAGCGCCATGTGATGCAGCTGGTGGTGGCGGGACTGCCCAACAAACTGATTGCCGACCAACTGGACATCAGCGTGCGCACCGTTGAAGTTCATCGCTCGCGTGTGTTTGAAAAAATGGAGGTAAAGTCTGCTGTCGAATTGGCAAATTTATTGAGGGAGGTTTGAGTGCGTGTGAAAGATCGCCCGTCTTACCGTCACTCTTTGGGCGGCCTATTTTGCTCAGGATCGCTTGGCTTTTCCGACTTCAGTTCGCCCTTGTCTCGGCCCGCAAACATCGTCCACCAAACAATCACCAACAAAATCAACAACGCCAACAGCGCCTCTA
This sequence comes from Limnohabitans sp., assembly GCA_964201905.1. GTDB lineage: Bacteria > Pseudomonadota > Gammaproteobacteria > Burkholderiales > Burkholderiaceae_C > Limnohabitans_A. Next base: position 9,811 of record CAXNGF010000007.1, read on the forward strand.
ACAATATCAAACCCATGCAACAACTCCTTGGATCATGGATTGTAGGAAGCTTCTGTGTTTTGGGTGCTTTCCTTTTAACGGCCTGCTCTTCTCCGGAGAAAACGCCACCGCCCCAAGCCCTTGTTATACCGCCAGAGGCGGCCGTTCGTGAAAATCCGCCTGCGGTTTTATGGCGGGCCAAAAGCCGTTGGGTGGCGGCCAGCTGGTCTGACCTTCCTGGTTTCAACGCCGACAATTTCAACGAAGCCTGGGTCGCTTGGCGACAAAACTGTGCGCGAAATCTACCCAACTCACAAAGCCTTTGTGCCAACGTTAAACGCTTAGAGGGCCAGCCGTCTGAGGCACAGAAAACCTGGTTGATGCAAAACTTTCAACCCTACCGCGTGGAAAGCTTGAATGCCACTGCAGCCCCGGCCAAGGGTCTGTTGACGTCTTATTACGAACCCGTTTTTGAAGCCTCTCGAAGCGCTAGGCCTGGCTTTGAGGTGCCCTTGTATGGCTTACCTGCCAATTTAAAGGCGCGCGCCCCTTGGTACAGCAGAGAAGAGATTTCCAAATTACCCGCCGCCCAAGCCGCGCTCAAAGGCAAAGAAATCGCCTTTCTTGCCAGCCCCGTTGATGCCATGGTGCTTCACATTCAGGGCTCGGGGCGCCTTTGGCTGACTCAGGGAGATGGCCGCCGTATACAAATTCGATTGGCTTATGCCGGAACCAACGACTATCCTTATCAAAGCATTGGCAAATGGCTGCTCGATCAAAACCTCACCAAGGATGCAAGCTGGCCAGGCATCAAGGCTTGGTTGGCTCAAAATCCGCGCAGAACCAATGAGTTAATGTGGCGCAACCCCCGCTTCATTTTCTTTAAAGAAGAGGCCCTAAACGGCGCTGAGGCGGAATTGGGCCCCAAGGGGGCAATGGGTGTTCCCTTAACGCCCGGACGATCCATTGCGGTAGATCCAGGAAGTATCCCTTACGGCTCGGCAGTCTGGCTTTCTAGCAGCGGGCCTCAAACGCCCTTAAATCGGCTGGTCTTTGCACAAGACACTGGCAGCGCCATTCAAGGCGCTGTGCGTGCCGACTTTTTTGCCGGCTCTGGCGCGGCCGCTGGCGAGCTGGCCGGTCGTCTTAAACAAGACATGAGCGCATGGGTTTTACTTCCAAGATAGGCGCGATCGCTCTACACTTGGCCTAAATGCTTTTGAAAGTGGCTCAAAATGAACGCTCCTTTGTCTGAACACTTGCGCCAAGCGCTGGCCAACGTCACCCTTGACGACAAATACAGCCTGAAAACTGGCCGCGCTTTTATGAGCGGTGTGCAGGCCTTGGTTCGCTTGCCAATGCTGCAGCAAGAGCGCGACGCTTTGGCCGGCAAAAGAACAGGCGCATTAATCAGTGGTTATCGCGGCTCGCCATTAGGTGGTTACGACCAGGCTTTATGGAAGGCTAAGTCTTACCTTGAAAAACACAACATTGTTTTTCAACCTGGCGTCAACGAAGAGCTAGCGGCGACAGCACTGTGGGGTACCCAACAATTGGGTTTTGCGCCACCAGGTAGCCAAAAGTTAGACGGCGTTTTTGGAATTTGGTACGGCAAAGGACCGGGTGTCGATCGCTGCTCTGATGTGTTCAAGCACGCCAACATGGCCGGCACCACCGCGTGGGGCGGCGTCTTGGCTGTCGCAGGGGATGATCACATTGCCAAAAGCTCTACGGCGGCGCACCAAAGCGACCATATTTTCAAAGCCTGTGGCTTGCCGGTGTTCTTTCCTGCGTCAGTTCAAGAAGTCTTAGATCTGGGCGTTCACGCCATTGCACTAAGCCGTTTCGCCGGCGTGTGGTCTGGCATGAAAACCATTCAAGAAATTGTTGAATCGAGTGCAACGGCCGACATCAACGCCGATCGCGTCAAGATTGTTTTACCTGAGTTTGAAATGCCCCCAGGCGGCCTTCATATCAGGTGGCCTGACGCGGCCCTTGATCAAGAGGCGCGTTTGTTTGATTACAAATGGTACGCAGCACTGGCCTACATTCGCGCCAATCGTTTGAACCACAACGTGATAGAGGGCCCAAATGATCGCTACGGCATCATGGCCAGTGGCAAAGCCTACAACGACACAAGACAAGCCTTGCTAGATCTGGGTTTAGACACAGAAACCTGCCAGCGACTGGGCATTCGTGTTCACAAAGTTTCTGTTGTTTGGCCTTTAGAAGCGCAAAGCACAAGAGAGTTTGCCAAGGGCCTGAAAGAGATTTTGGTGGTTGAAGAAAAACGCCAAATTATCGAATACCAACTGAAAGAAGAGCTTTACAACTGGCCCGATTCACTGCGTCCTCGCATCGTTGGCAAGTTTGATGAGCTTGAAGGCGATGACTCTGGCGGCGAGTGGTCTATGCCCAATCCAATGGCGCACCGCCTTCTGCGTGCCAATGCCGATCTCACGCCTACCCTAATTGCCAAGGCGCTGGCCAAGCGGCTTAAAAAGCTTGATTTGCCGTCTGATGTGCTGGCTCGCATTGATGGCCTGTTGCAGATCATCAACGCCAAGGAAAGTGCACAAAACAGTTTGGTTCTTAATCCATCAGCAGAACGCATGCCTTGGTTCTGTTCAGGGTGTCCCCACAATACCAGCACCAAAGTACCCGAAGGATCACGTGCCATGGCGGGTATTGGTTGCCATTTCATGAGTGTGTGGATGGACCGCAGCACCATTGGCTTTACGCAAATGGGGGGCGAGGGTACGCCCTGGATTGGCCAGCAACATTTCAGCAACGAAACGCATGTGTTTGCCAACATTGGTGATGGCACTTATTTTCACAGCGGCATCTTGGCCATCCGTCAAAGCATTGCCGCCGGCGTCAACATCACCTACAAAATTTTGTACAACGATGCGGTGGCCATGACTGGTGGACAACCCGTCGGAGAGCGCGCTGAAGGACACAGCGTTGTGCAAATTGCGCAAAGCATGCGCGCTGAAGGCGCCATGGTCATCAAAGTCGTGACCGATGAACCCGAAAAATACGACGGTGTTGCTTTAGCTGAAGGCGTTTTGGTTCATCACAGGGATGAACTCGATGCAGTACAGCGTGAACTGCGTGAAGTGAAAGGTTGCACGGTCATTATTTATGACCAAACATGCGCCACTGAAAAACGTCGGCGTCGCAAGCGCGGCACGATGGTCGATCCAGCCGTTCGCGTCATGATCAATGAGCTGGTGTGTGAGGGTTGTGGCGATTGTGGCGTCCAATCCAATTGTTTGTCGGTTGAGCCTCTTGAAACCGAATTCGGCCGCAAAAGAACCATCAATCAAAACAGTTGTAACAAAGACACCAGTTGCCTCAAAGGCTTCTGTCCCAGTTTTATCAGTATTGAAGGTGGTCAATTAAAGAAAAAAACCAAAACACAAAAGTTCAGTTTTGATGCATTGCCCGCTTTGCCTTTGCCTGTACTGCCCGATTTGAGAAATACACATCAACCCTATGGCGTGGTGGTTGCGGGTGTTGGCGGGACTGGTGTGATTACCATCGGTCAACTTTTGGGCATGGCCGCGCACTTAGATGGTATTGGCATTGTGACTCAGGATTCTGCTGGCTTGGCCCAAAAGGGCGGCGCTACTTGGAGTCATATTGTTTTGGCAAAGCACCAAGATGATATTCAAACCACACGTGTCAGCATGGCCGCAGCAGATTTAATTCTGGGATGTGATCCCATCGTGACGGCTGGTAAAGAAACTTTATCACGCATGATGGAGGGCAGAACACGCGTTGCTTTGAATTCTCACAGCACACCCACTGCTGAGTTTGTTAAAAATACGCTTTGGCAAAACCCTGCTGACAGTTGTGCGGCCGACATTGCTTCTACTGTTGGCATTGGTGGTTTGGCTTCATTTGATGCTGACCATCTTTCGTCTCAACTGATGGGGGATACGATTTACATCAACCCCATGCTTTTGGGTTATGCCTGGCAAATGGGCTGGGTCCCTTTAAGCCTTGATGCATTGAAACGTGCCATTGAATTAAATGAAGTAGCTGTGGCGCAAAACCTTGCCGCCTTTGAATGGGGGCGTCATGCGGCACATCAATTGCCTGCTGTTGAAGCCTTGTTAAAACCACTGCAAATCATGACTTTTAAAAAACGTGAACGCCTAGAAGACTTGATTGCCACACGTGTTGAATTTCTAACAGATTATCAAAACGCTGCTTATGCCAAAGAATACGAAAACTTCGTCTTGAAAGTCAAAGCCAAGGAAAGCGTTTTGGGTTCATCCTTGTTAACTGAAACCATAACTCGTCAACTGTTCAAATTGATGGCTTACAAAGATGAATACGAAGTGGCTCGCTTGCACACCGACAAACAGTTCCTAGAACGCGTTAAAACGCAGTTTGAGGGCGATTTCAAGATTTTCTACCATCTAGCCCCTCCCATGCTTTCCAAACGCAATGAGAAGGGCCAACTCATTAAACAAAAAATGAGCCCTCACATGGTTCTGGTTTTCAAAGTTCTGGCTCAACTGAAGTTTTTGCGCGGAACGGCTTTGGATATCTTTGGCCGCACCGAAGAGCGACAAACTGAACGTGCTCTTATTCAAGAATACAAAGATGCTATTGATGAAATTCTGGTTTCTCTAAGTTCAGAAAATCATGCACTCGCCATCAAGATGGCCAACGTGACTGAACAAATCAAAGGATTTGGTCATGTGAAGGAAAAACACTTGGCTGCTGTCATGGTTCAGTGGCAAAGCTGCATGGATGGATTCAGAAAAGCAATTTAATTTGCGCTCTGACTTTGTCCTTGTATTCTTCTTTTATATAGATTAATACATAGTAGTAGTAGATAAGGGGAGACTTGTTCTGTGGACAAGTCTCTTTTTTCTTTATAGATCAAGGAATTGAATCATCTGGAAGGGTGTGCACCAGTCTGCTCCGGAGCCGTCACTCAAATATGAACAACTTTAGAAATTTTAAAAAACTGTGGATAACCACGTGGTTATCCTAAATCTATCCACATGTTTGTTCATTGACAAAAATTTTAAAATACTATTCATGGATGCATCTTGGCGTGATGTCCCATAGGCCCTTTTGCAAACAACTTTTGAGTATGCGTGTCAAAAACTTTTTGTTGTGCAGGCGTTAAGCTGGCATAAAAGGTTTTACTTGCATTCATTCGCTTGGTAATTTCAGCATCTCTTTCCGTTTTTTGCGCCATCATTTTATCGATGCGTTCTGGTGTTGAGATTTTTTCCAATTCTGAAGGTGTAGGTGGCGCAGGTCGTTTAACGGGTGTTTTCATGACGCCAACAAAGCTTTGCCAAGCTGCTTCCTGCGAAGCTTGAAGTTGCAAATAGACCTTCATTTCATCCAAATGTTTTTGATGGCGTTGCGTTCGCATGGCATCGCGGTGTTCATGCATTTTTGGGCTGCCCATCATGCTGTGCATTCTGTCGCTTCCAGGCACGCCTTGTGAGCCTGACGCAGGACTTTGTGCAAAACTAATGGTGGTGACCAAGGTACCCAGTACCACAAAGGAGGAAAAGGCCAAGCGGGTCATTGAAGTCATGTTGATTCCTTAGTTTTAAGAAAACCAGTTTGCCAATTGGATGTATCCGTTGTTTGCAGTTTTTGTTATGAATTGTAAAGACCGGCTTTGAAATCTTCGACGGCTTGTACTAATTCTTCGCGTGTATTCATAACAAATGGCCCATATTGTGCAATTGGCTCGTTCAGCGGGTGGCCCGCAATCAAAAGAACTTTGGCACCAGGCGACCCTTCAATGACGATGCCACTGCCTTCATTTTGAAGAATGGCCATTTTGTGCAGGCCGACCTTCGATTTTCCTTCATCGCTGATTACGCTGACATGACCGCGGTAAACAAACAAAAAAGCATTGTGCAAAGGGTTCAATGTTTGTTGAAAACAAAGCGTATCCTCAAAATGAATGTCCAAATAAAGTGGGCTGGTGGGAAACAGCGCAATGGGCCTCTGAACCGCACCCGCAAACCCATTGGACTCACCTGCGATAACCCTAACCTTGATGGAGGCATGCGGTTGATATTCTGGAATCGAACTGCTTTGAATATCTTGGTAAGTTGGGGCGCACATTTTTTGATAAGAGGGCAAGTTCAACCATAGCTGGAAGCCCTCCATCACGCCTTCTTCTTGTTCGGGCATTTCACTGTGAACGACACCCCTTCCTGCTGTCATCCATTGAACACCGCCGTTTTGTAAAAGCCCTTCGTGACCTGCGCTGTCTTTGTGCCTCATTCTTCCGGCAATCATGTAAGTGATGGTTTCAAACCCGCGATGGGGATGATCTGGAAAACCACCACCGTAGTCATTAGGGTCGTCGCTGCCAAAGTTATCTAGCATTAAGAAGGGGTCGAGCCTTGCTTGGTGGGCTTGTGTCAAAACGCGCGTGAGTTTGACGCCATCACCATCTCGAGTGGCTTGGCCAACGATCTGTTGTTCAATGCGGCGGCCTTGAAGGGGCTTGTTGTTTGAGTTCATGAGGGATGATTTTGCATCGTTTTCTTGATCTGAATCATTTTCTGAATGCTAAGGCGCATTCAAACTAAGGCGTATGAAAAAAATAAGCCTACACATTATTCGAGATGAGCACGCATCTCTTGCGGCCATGCTCCGTTCTATGGTGCAACTGGTTGAGCGCGGACCCGTTGAAGATACACAGAAATTTTTTGAAGTCATGCGCGCCATGCTTTTTTACATCGACGCATTTCCAGAACGGCTGCATCACCCAAAAGAGTCTAACTTGCTGTTTCCTAAAATTCTCAAAAGAGCACCAGAGGTAATAGGTGCCATAGATCGCTTGGAAAGAGATCACAGGCAAAGCGAGAAAGCGGTTCGAGAATTGTTGCATTTGCTGTTGGCGTGGGAGCTTTTAGGGACCACTCGACGCCATGATTTTGTGTCGGCATTGGCGCCTTATGTTGAGTGGTACCTTGAACATATGCGAATAGAGGAAACCATCATTTTGCCAGCAGCAGAAATTGCTTTAAGTGAAGAAGACTGGACGGAGTTGGATCTCGCATTTGAGCAAAACGCAGACCCATTGACTGGCAAATATGCGCCTGGGCCCGTGTTTGAAAAACTGTTTAGTCGAATTGTGTCGATTGCACCAGCACCGATTGGTTTGGGATAATGGCTAAGCTGAACGCGCCACAGTTTGTCAACCAACCGGCACGCTTATAGGCACGGGTAGTCGGTATAACCTGCCGAATGACCACCATAAAAAGTGCTTCTGTCAGGGGTGTTGTAGGGGCCGCCTTGTTTCAACCGCGCAGCCAAGTCTGGATTGGCAATGAATGCTTTTCCAAATGCAATCAAGTCGGCAACCTCGTCAATGGCTTGATCGGCCAATGCCCGGTCATAGGCATTGTTAAGCATCCAAGCGCCATGGCCACCGCTTTGTTGGTAAGACGTCTTAAGCGCGCGATAGTCAAAGGGTTTCTCGCCTTGTTGAAAATCTCGGGCTGCCCCAGTCGAGCCTTCAATGGTGTGGACATACGCCAAATTTAAAGTGCCAAGGAAACTTGCAACATGCTCTAACAGTGCTTGCGGCGCAGCATCGCTTGCATCGTTGGCGGGTGTTACGGGTGAAATGCGAATGCCGCATCGACCGCCACCTATCTCTTGACACACACCAAGCATCACTTCTTTCAAAAGTCGTGCGCGATTTTCAATCGAACCGCCATAAGCATCTGTTCTGTGATTGCTGCCTGCCCTTAAAAATTGATCAATCAAATAGCCATTGGCCGCATGTACTTCGATGCCATCAAAACCTGCCTCGATGGCGTTTTTTGCAGCTCGCCGATAGTCGGCGACGATGCCGGGCATCTCAGCCAGTTCGAGCGCGCGCGGCACAGAGGTTGGGACAAAGCTTGGAACACCGTTTTCTATCAGCACGGTTTTTGACTTGGCAACAATGGCCGATGGTGCAACGGGTGATTGCCCGTTGGGCTGAAGGCTGGTGTGTGAGATGCGACCAACGTGCCAAAGTTGCACCACAATTTTCCCGCCTTCTGCATGCACCGCTTCAGTGACCGCCAGCCAAGCCTTGACTTGTTCTGCCGACCAAATACCTGGCACATCAGCGTATCCCTGGCCTTGGTGACTGATAGCGGTTGCTTCGGTGATGATCAGACCCGCTCCCATTGCGGGGTTGGCTCGTTGCGCATAGTATTCAGCCATGAGTGCATTCGCCAGAGCCTGTGGCGCTCGGTTGCGAGTTAGAGGCGCCATCACAATGCGTGAGGCAAGTTGCAGCAGGCCTGCTTGGCAAGGTTCAAATAAGTTTTTCATGACGCAAAGAATAAGGTTTTTGACAGCGCTCTGGTTGGCGGTTTGCATTTCTATGGCTGCGGCCGTTTCACTCGGCATGACACGATTTGCCTATGCTTTGTTGTTGCCTTCCATGCGCGAAGACTTGGCTTGGACCTATACCTTAGCAGGCAGCATGAACACTTTCAACGCGGTGGGGTATTTGATTGGCGCCTTGATCACGCCTCGTGTGTTGAAGCGTTGGGGCGTTGTGCATGTACTGATAAGTGGGTCCTTCATTGCGTCTTTGTTGATGGCACTGACAGGCTTTTTTTCTGAAACCCCCCTTCTTTTGATTCAGCGCTTGTTGGCTGGATTGGTCAGTGCGGTGGTATTCGTTTCTGGTGGTCTGTTGGCTGCAAGACTGGGTGCTCATTTGCCTTCGCAGTCGGGCTTGTTGTTGGGTCTTTATTACGGCGGTACAGGCTGGGGAATTGTATTGTCTGCACTGCTTGTTCCCGTCGCGTTGTTGGCAGCGTATGAGGAAGCCCTTGTTCATCCATGGAAGTGGGCTTGGTGGGTTTTGGCGCTTGCGTGTTTCACCATGACGCTTGCGCTGCTTGCCATCCGTAAGCCCATGCAGCATTGGACACCTGAGCGGATGCCTTTAGAAGCGAATGACGCCATGCTTAATCACCAAGTTACTCAAATGCATTGGCCAGACTGGGTGTTCGGACTTGCAGGTTACGGCCTGTTTGGCGTGGGCTACATTGGCTACATGACTTTTGTGGTGGCTGTGTTGCGCGAGCAAGGGGCAAGCCCCACGGAGATTACGTTCTTTTATGCCTTGCTCGGCCTTGCTGTGGTTGCTTCTTCCAGAATTTGGGCCGGTCTGTTGAATCGCTATCGAGGCGGGCAGTCTTTGTCGATTCTGAATGCGTTGCTAAGTCTTGCCACGCTCATCCCCGCCATCACATCTTCTTGGCCCATGATGCTTGTGTCGGGGTTGTTGTTTGGGGGGGTGTTTTTATCGGTGGTTGCATCCACCACGGCCATGGTGAAGCACAACCTTGCACCCTCGCAGTGGGCGACGGGCATCAGTGTTTTCACTGTGGTCTTTGCGGTGGGGCAAATCACAGGACCCGCCATGGTGGGTTGGATTGCAGACGGGCCAGGCGGTCTTAAGCGAGGGCTTCTTTTCTCTGCTGCAGCCTTGCTAATTGGCGCCGTGTTGGCGTGGCAGCAAAAGCCTGTTCAGCAAAACGGAAAGTGACTCAGACGTCGTAACCTGGATTTTCGCGATTGAGTTTTCGCAACAAAGAAGGCCAAACAAAACTGCCCCCCAAGCCCCCAGTTTGGACTTTCATCACATGTGCAATGTCTTTCAAAAAATCTGGGTTGATAGCAATGAGATCGGATACGCCATTTTGACCTGAGAGTGCATCGACTTGTATGCGGCAGGTGTTTTCAAATATGTACATTTCCAAAAATGCATCGGCAATGGTTTTGCCAACAGTGAGCAAGCCATGATTGCGCAGCATAAAAAAATTAGCCTCACCCAGGTCTTTTTGCAAGCGTGCTTTTTCATCGTCGCGAATGGCAACACCTTCGTAGTCGTGATAGGCCAGCGAGGCCAGAACAAAGGTGCTTTGCTGGCTGATAGGCAGCACACCTTGTTTTTGTGTACTCACTGCCACGCCTGCGCGGGTGTGCGTGTGAAGCACACATGTGGCCTCTGGTCGTGCTTCATGCACGGCGCTGTGAATGACGAAGCCCGCGGGGTTCACGGGATACGGGTTATCAGCGTCCAGCTTGTTGCAAAGCATGTCGACCTTCACCAGGTTTGAGGCGGTGATCTCATCAAACATCAGGCCATAGGGGTTGATTAAAAAATGATGTTCGTCACCAGACACGGAGGTCGGTAATTTGGCGCTGATGTGGGTGAAAACCAAATCGCTCCAACCATACAAAGCAACCAAGCGATAGCACGCCGCTAAATTGACACGAAGTTGCCATTCATCAGGGTGGCAACGTTCTTGATGGGTTTGGGATGGGCTCATGGACGCTCCTGTTGGCTAGAGACTTGAGCTTAGCTTTAGAGGGCCGCATTAACCAGTCACGCAAGGAACACCTGATGCAGATAAAATTAGCGCCTTAGCCCCTGGCCTCTCACGGCGCGAGCAGCGCCGACCTATCGGTAATGGACTGGTGATTAGATGTTTTACCCACAAGAATTTGATGTGATCGTTGTTGGCGGTGGACATGCCGGCACGGAAGCCGCGTTGGCGTCAGCGCGCATGGGTTGTAAAACACTCTTGCTGACCCACAACATTGAGACCTTGGGCCAGATGAGCTGCAACCCCTCCATCGGCGGCATTGGCAAGGGCCATTTGCTGAAAGAAGTCGATGCTTTGGGCGGCGCCATGGCCTTGGCTACAGACGAGGGGGGTATTCAGTTTCGCATTCTGAACAGCTCTAAAGGCCCCGCTGTGCGAGCAACGCGTGCTCAAGCTGATCGAATTTTGTACAAGGCGGCCATTCGCCGCCGCCTTGAGAACCAAGAAAACTTGTGGTTGTTTCAACAAGCGGTTGACGATCTCATGGTGGAGTCAAATGGCGTAGAAGACCGTGTGGTGGGGGCTGTTACGCAAGTGGGTGTTCGCTTCCGATCGAAAACAGTGGTTCTAACGGCCGGCACATTTTTGGATGGCAAGATTCATGTGGGCTTAGAAAACTATTCAGCTGGGCGGGCGGGTGATCCGCCGGCGGTCAGTTTGTCGGCTCGTTTGAAAGATCTCAAGTTGCCCCAAGGCCGCTTGAAAACGGGTACGCCGCCGCGCCTGGATGGGCGCACCATTGATTTTTCAAAGTGCCAAGAGCAACCGGGTGATGGCATGCCGGGCGGCTTGAATGCAGAGGCGGGCGTTCCTGTTTTTAGCTTCATGGGTCGCGCAGACATGCACCCTGCACAGATGCCTTGCTGGATCACGCATACCAATGAGAAAACCCATGACATCATTCGGTCGGGGTTTGATCGAAGCCCCATGTTCATGGGAAAGATTGAAGGTGTTGGCCCAAGGTATTGCCCAAGCGTGGAAGACAAAATCAACCGCTTTGCCGACAAAGACAGCCATCAGATTTTTTTAGAACCCGAGGGTCTCACCACCCACGAGTTTTACCCCAATGGCATTTCCACCAGTTTGCCTTTTGACATTCAATACGCCTTGGTTCGGTCTATGAAGGGGCTTGAGAATGCGCACATTCTTCGGCCCGGTTACGCCATTGAATACGACTATTTTGACCCGCGCTCATTGAAGAGCAGCTTTGAAACGCGTCAAATAGGCGGGCTATTTTTTGCGGGGCAAATCAATGGCACGACGGGTTACGAAGAGGCCGCCTCGCAGGGGCTGTTTGCCGGCATCAATGCGGCGCTTCAGTGTCGGTCCTTGTCTGGCTCTGGCAACGACATGGGCGGCTCATGGTTGCCAAGCCGCGACCAAGCCTATTTAGGCGTGCTGGTGGATGATCTCATTACCAAAGGCGTGACAGAGCCTTACCGAATGTTTACCAGCCGGGCGGAGTTTCGTTTGCAACGGAGAGAAGACAACGCCGACATGCGCTTGACGGAGGTGGGCCGACAAATGGGCCTGGTCGACGATGAGCGCTGGGCTTCTTTTTGTACAAAGCGCGAAGCTGTTTCACGTGAAACAGAGCGACTAAAGTCCACTTGGGTCAACCCTAGAAACTTACCCGATTCAGAGTCGGCGCGCGTACTGGGCAAGATCATCGAGCATGAGCACAACTTGTTTGACCTGCTCCGCCGACCCGGTGTGAGTTATGAAAGCTTGGTGTCCTTGGATGCCGGCCGCTTTGTTTCAGCATCTGTTTCACGTGAAACATTGGGCGAGATCGCTGCGTCGGTGATCGAGCAGGTTGAGATTGCTGCCAAGTATGCAGGGTACATTGATCGACAAAAGGTCGAGGTTGAACGCGCCGCACATTTTGAGAATCTGAAATTGCCCGCAAAGCTTGATTACCTTTTGGTCTCGTCTTTGTCGATCGAAGCTCGGCAAAAGTTGGCGAAACATCGCCCTGAAACATTGGGGATGGCGTCCCGAATTTCTGGAATTACCCCTGCAACCATTTCCTTGCTGCTGATTTATCTCAA
>CAXNGF010000008.1:0-21704 GCA_964201905.1 Limnohabitans sp.
ACCTTTCGCAAATTAAGACGCAATGAATTTATTTCATTTTCTATCTAAGTTACTCAAATAAAAAAGGCTGAGAACTGTGGAAAACAGAACTCAGCCCAATTGGGTGATATCAGCCAAATCAATGGCCAATAATTTGTAAACTCTTTAATGAACTTTCAGGAAAGAGTTTCTATGCAGTTTCAAGGTTGAAAAGAAATAGGTCCAACATTGATACCGTTGGCAGATAGGGCGGTGCCTGAAAAATACATGTTGGCTTTAAGTACTTGTACATGAATTGCACCAATTGGCTTTGCCAAAATTTCAGCTGCCGTTGTAACGTTACTGCCTGTGCAATTGTTTTTAATTTTGAAATCACTTAGATTCAAAGTATATGTTTGTGCACCAATTGCTTGGGGTGCAACGAGAGCGCCAGCTTCAACCTCTAAGTAGCATCCGCCACTCTGATAGCTGTCTTTCGATTGAATGAAAACTTTAAATGTTGGTAATTTGCGGCTTGTTAATTCATCATTGCCCCAAAGTGCAATTTTGAGTTTTGTCTGACCATCCAGCGTCACTGAGGCATCACTTGGTGCTTTCACATATGCGCCAATGTAAGGAACTGAAGTCGTGGATGCAAATCCAAGTCCAAAGTAGAAATTAGGGACATTTTCTGTAAGGGCTGAAACCCCATTCCACCAAAATTGGCTCCAATCGCTTGCGCCTGGAGCTGAATCTTGGTACCAATTGAATGCGCCGCCTTCAACCGAGCGCCCTGCTCTTGAATAATTGACTGTGTCTGCGTCAGCAGATGAATAGCCTGTAGAAAATGTTACTGCGGAGATTGCAGTCACATTGATTGTGAGAGGGGTAGAAGTCGCAACTAGAAAAGCAGTGTCAGCAGCTTTGCTTGCTGTCACACTGCAGGTGGCAGCTGCACTAGGCGCAGTCAGTGTTGTTCCTGAAATGACGCAACCCCCAGAAGCGACTGAAAAAGTTACTGCACCACTGCCACTGCCACCAGTTGTACTCAAAGTAGTAGTTTGTCCAACTTTAAGTGCAGTTTTGGTAGCGGCGGCCACGAGTGTTGCTTGCGCAACAGGTGGTGGCGTGCTGGAGCCACCGCAAGCGGCTACTAGAGCTGCAACTGAAATGGAAGCTGCTGAAAGTAGCCAACGGTTAGAAATGAATTTCATGAATGTCTCCAAAGAATGACAGATACGCATATAGTGAAAGCGCTATCTGAAAGCGCTTTCAAGATCATAAATTTGAGACGTTTAATTTGCAATCAAAACGGCCTAGGGATTTTCCCTAGGGGTGGTAAAGCGCCAACACCAAGGTCAACTTGGATGAGCTGTCCAAAGGTCAAAAGAGCATCTCGCTCAGATTTCACAAACTTAATTTTTGTAAATTCGCACGTGCTCAACTTGAAACTCAACTGGGAAAATGCTGTCGTCAACTCTGCCGCCTAAATCGCCGCCAATGGCAATGTTCAAAAGCAAATATTGAGGTCGATCAAAAGGCCAAGCTTGAAGATCGCCATTTTTTGGGTTGAAGTAGTTGAAGTAAATACGATCATCAACGCCGATGCTGATTTTTTCTGGTGTCCAAGTTAATTGGTAGTTATGAAATGTGGTGCAGGCATCAGGAACTGAAGCGCTGAATGTTGCAGGGGGTGTGCCACCTTGCCAGTTGTACTTTCGGTTGTGTACGGTGGCAAAAACCTCTGATGGTTTGCTGCCCACAAATTCCATAATGTCAATTTCGCCATCATCTGGCCACACCGTGCCTTTGGCGCCGCCAACACCTAAAGTCCATATAGCAGGCCAAGTCCCTTGACCACATGGCAGTTTGGCTCGAATTTCAAAAAATCCGTAAGTCCAACTGGCAAGACCTCTTGTCACCAACCTTGCTGATGTGTAATTTTGACCGCCAAAATCGGCCGCAGAGACTAGCCTTTCCTTGCGCGCTGAAATAATCAATTTACCGTTTTCAACGCGTGAATTTTCGAGACGATTGGCTGCGTAATATTGTTTTTCATTGTTATACCAACCCAATCGATTCCGGTCTGTGTCAAAAGCCCATTTCGTAGGATCTGGCAAGCCATTCTTTTCAAACTCATCCGACCAAACAAGTGTCAATCCTGGTTTGGTGGACGGACTTGTCTGCAAATCGTTAACTGGTGTCGTCACATTACCCGTAATTTGAGATGGTGTTTGATCGCTGCCTCCGCATGAAGTGAGAAAAATCATCGTGATAACCGTTAACAAACACAGCGCTTTAGTTTTCACGCAGCAAATTTCCAGGTTTGACTGACATGGACTTCCCATCGCTGAATTGAACGTTCAAGTCTGCTTTACCCGAGTTGAAAGCCAAATAGGTTTTACGGCCAGAGGCGTCCTTAAAGACGGAATAGAAAATGGTGTTGGCTGTCACACTGAAATCAGGCGCGCCCATGCTGTTGAGGCTGTAAAGCCAATGCAACGTGTGGCTTCGCGTGTCACCCAGCTCAAACGAGCCCCAGCGTTTCCAGGATGCAAGACCTTGTGCGGGATCGGCAAGCGCTAAGTATTTGGCAAAGATGTCTTGCCAAATATCAGGTGGATTTGCGTATTTTCCTCGAGATGTAAAGACCGCAGTTTCGGGCCCTAGGGTGGCCACGCTGCGCTTAACGTGATCGGGTGCGCGCCCAAGGTACAAAGAAGATGTGGTGATGGGTAGCAGGTTGATACCTTTGATTTGACGTGGTTCGTCTGTCCACCAAGTGTTGTGGGCATATTTGCCGCCAAACACCATACTGACTTCTGCATTTTTATATGCTTTTGGAAAAACAAGCCCATGACTGTCAAACCAGTAATGCTGAATGGCTTCGATTTCCGTGGTGTAGAGGTACAAGCCCAAGTCACGAAGTTGTGCATTGCCCGTCAGTTCTCCCCATTGGATTAAGCCTGCCCACGCGTTGATAGCCTCTGAGGAGGACTCTTGGTTGTTGCCATGAGCACCAAGACCAACACCAGACGCCCAAGAATGGCCTTCGTAAGGGTCAAAGTTTCGCAAGAAGGGGAAGTCTGATCGACCGCGTTCGCTGCTAGCGATGTCTGCGATGAGCAAGTTAACCATGCCCCCCCACTGCGATGAACTAGCCCAAGTTGGATCGCGCAAAGCAATATCGGCCATGGTGCGGATCCAATAACCGTAGTGGAAATGATGGTCGTTCATTTGTTCAATGCTGAAATATTCTTCAGGGTAAGAAATGACGGTACCAAGAGACTTGTCTAAATGAAAATAGGTTTTGTTGTCTTTGCCCGAAAACCATTGCTCAATTCGCGTCTTTAAGGTTGACAACAACTGGTCGCGAGCTCCTAAATCGCCTTGCTGCTCAACAACGTCCATGAGTTTGGCAATGCGCTGCAGTCCTTTGCCTTGCCAATAGGGACCAACGCCAATCTCAAGCATCATTCGCCTAGCGTTTCTCACATCAGTTTTCGTGATGTCGCTCAATTCTTTGGCTTGAACTGGGTCCTTCAAGCCAGGCCAAAAAGGCACAAAGCCGTTATAGGTAAAGTCTGTTGTGAACGAGCTTGCTGCAAGCAGCTTTATGGGCCCACGGAGGCTTTCATATGCGGGACCCAATGTACCAGTGACACTGGCGTTTTGATGCCAATGATGAGGGTAGAGCCCAAGCAGCGGTGTTGTTTGGGCGCCCTCCATCAATTGACTGCTGACTTCAAATTTGGTTTTCACTTTACTTTTTGCAGCATCAAACTCCCAACTCACTCGGGTATCTGAAACAAAAGCGTAAGCGTGATCTTGAATCAATTTGAAGGCAGAAAAAGTCGATTCAGGCAAAGCGGACAAAGACAAATAGCCTTTGCCCTCAGGTAAAAGAATGGTCCAAGATCTTTCGTTGATTGCTTCCCACTTCGCACCGGTTGGGCCAAACAAAGTGAATATTTGTCCATTCACTTCTAAAACCAATTGATGCGATGGAAGCTCTAAGGGTTGGCCAGACAAACTGTCTATTTTTTTACCAATGGAGAGCAAATCGATTCGTAAATTTCCTCGACTGACTTGGAAGTAAACATAAGGACTGCCGTGTGTGACAGTGGTGAGGAGTCGATCTTGACCTTGAGCTTGGCTGATATCAATTGACCAGTCACTTGAGCGTGCCAATTTGGCCTTACCTAAATTCAAGCTGGGGCTTGAAACTCGAACAGGATTTTGGTGCGCAAAATGAATCTCAACATCTTGCCTCTCAGTAGGCACTACTTCTTGGCGAGGCAAGGCAACTTCAATGCCAGAGTCAGTGGGCTTGACACTGAAAGGATGTGCAAAAAGTGCCTCTGGCTTTTCATGAAAAATTAACGAGGAATACCACTGATTGGTCGGCGCTGCTTTCGTCAATAACTCAGGTGTTCTGAAGGGTGCAGAGGGTGGGCGAGGATCTTGACCTTTGGGGTTGAGGGTGTAGCTGCCTAAGCCAACGTTGACGTTTTGAGCGTACGCCATTGACGGGGCTAAGAAAAAAAACAAGCCAAATGCGTTCGATATGCAAAAAGCAATGCAACGAGTAAGAGTCATTTTTGTCCCAATTGTGTCGACCAAGTCAAATGCGTGTTCATCATAATGAAAGCGCTTTCAAAATACCAGATTGTGCAATGATATTTCTAAAAATTCATTAAATTTAAGGGTAAACGAGGGGGTGTGATCCTTGACGAAAAATCGCGCTCAATTTAAGATTATGAAAGCGCTTTCAAATCAATGAAACTATGACACATCTATCCTTGCCATTTATCTCACGCAAAAGCAGCCGTTTTCAGCCCATCGCCTTGATACTGTTGCTCCTGACCAGCGCTTCAAGCCATGCCATTGACTTTGGTCCTGAGGGCATGTTCAGTCTGACGGGTTTTGCCAAAGCAGAAGTTCAAAGAGGCAGCAATCACTGCAACGACTGTCAAGTTTTTCCATTTGAGAACAAGCAAAGAATCTGGGCCGATGATTTGGTCGTGGGCAAGCCTTACGGCACCAGCAATACAAACGTAACGCTGTTTCAACCATGGCTGGGTATGAAATACGACCTCGGACAAGGCTACAAATTCAATGCGCTGGTCAGTCAGAGATGGCGCGATGGCAAGGTCGATATTCCTGGTTTTTGGTATGAAAAAAATCTTGCTGTAAGTCATGACGACTATGGCAGTGTTCGAATTGGTGCCATGACCACCCGAACATGGAGCATTGCCGACTATCCCTATGGAACCAATGTGGGCGTTGCTGATGTCTGGGGCTCAAGTGGTGCGGGATATGGTTTGCTTACCAAAGCAGTGCGGTATACATCGCGAATACTTGATGTTGCCCAAGGTGATCTGGTCCTTGAAGCCAGTTACGACCAGGGTAACCGTGATTTCAAGATTCACAAGCCACAATTTCTTGAACTGTATGCGCAGTATCACAAAGGCGATTTGGTCCTTGATGCGATGTTTCAAGATGGCAGAAATGGCAATCCACAAGCATGGAGCCATGGGCCATTCACCAGCCTCACAGCCAATACAGCGGACGACGCCAAGTTGGGAGGCTCTGGCCAATCAATTGGCATGGTCATGGGCCGATACCAACTTGATTCAAGAATTGAACTCTCAGGCGGACTTCGCGCCAACCGTTGGACTGGTGCATATGCGGTCATCACGGTGCCTGGTGCGGGAGCGCAGTGGAACAACATGTTCAATGTCGATTGGAATGGTCAGCTGAATGGCGTGCCCAATCCAGGCTATGCGGCAAGATCGACAGATGTGATGCTTGGTGCAAGATACAAAATGGGGCAGTGGACGGCTCATACAGGCCTTACCTATTTAGGCAAAGCAAGCACCAAAAATCCAAGTGAGAGGGGGCAGAGCAATGCTGCACTCATCAATACACTGGGACTGGGATATGACGCAGGGCGCGGCCTTCAAGTGTATGGATTTGTGGGCATGGTCAACTTTGCGAGACTTGGTTTAGCCCCCATGTCAATGCCTGGCAACTCTGCATTTACCAATGTAGATTCACGCGTCACACGCTCAGGCAATTGGGCTGGCTTAGGCGCTGTTTACGTGTTCTAAATTGAGAGAGCACATCCATGATTAACTTTGAAAAAATGAACATGACAACTTTGGTAAAACGCTACATAGTGGTAATGATGTCTGCATGCATTGCCTTGGTGTTGCTAGCCTGTGGAGGCGGAGGTGTTGTGCCATCCAATGGCGTTCAAATTCGAGCTTTGAGTGCAGACTTTGGCACACGCAAAGCTGTTTCATATGCACCTTATCGCAGCACCAGCACCGACAGCAATAATTTTCAAAATGAGGTGGTCACGCCCGCTAATGTCCTGCAAGATTTACGGTTGTTGCAAGATGGCGGTTTCACATTGATTCGATTGTTCAACAGCAGCGATGCCATGGCAAAAGTGGTTTTAGAAACCATCAAAACCAATAACCTAGATATTAAAGTGATGTTGGGGGTATGGATTCAATCTGGAAATGCTGCTGCCATGAATGACGCAGAAATTGCCAGAGCAGTTGCCCTAGCCAATAATCACAAAAGTATTGTTTTAGCCTTGAGTATTGGCAACGAAACCATGGTGAACTGGTCGTTCAACGCAGTGCCTGTGACGGAGATGGTGAAATACATCAACGCTGTTCGAAGCCAAGTCACTCAACCTGTCACCACCGATGACAACTGGGCATTTTTTGCCAAGGCAAGCAACAATCAAGACCCCAAAGCAATCTTGAATGTGGTTGACTTTGTGGCTATGCATACTTACCCACTGGCCGACTCAATTCACGATGCAAACAAATGGAACTGGCAACAGTCAGATAAAGCCGCCAACCTGCGGGCAGAGGCCATGATGGATGCTGCAATTGGTGCAGCTAAGAGCGATTTCAACGCTGTCAGAACGTACATGGACAGCTTGGGTTTATCCAATACACCCATTGTGATTGGTGAAACTGGATGGAAGGCCGTAGCTTCTGGTGGCGAAAATTACCGAGCACATCCTGTCAATCAAAAAATGTATTTTGACCGTTTGACGGCTTGGATGAACTCCAGTGCAACTGCAAAACCCAAGAGTATTTTCTACTTTGAGGCTTTTGATGAGCCATGGAAAAAAGCAGACGACAAATGGGGATTATTCAATGTCGATCGAAAAGCGAGATATGTTGTGCAGTCTCTTTATCCCAATAGTGTTTGGGAAACAGGTGGATACACATCTGCAGATGCCCTTTACTATATTCCCACACAGAGCAACGGTGTTGTGACAGCAAATCGCTACACAATTTTTTCAGACAACACCACTGCTGGTGAAGTCAGGCCATCAGAGTCAATTTTGTGGGTTGGCTGGGACAATCCCGCAACTGCTTATGCAGGCAGCAGCTCAACCAGCTTTGCAACTGGGGATGGGCCCAACTCTTTAGAAATTACACCTGCACCCACCAGCTGGGGTTGGGGCCTGATCGCTGCATTGCAAACCACTTCAGACGACCTTTCTCAATTCGCCTCAACAGGTAAATTGAATTTCAGTATCAAGACAAGCTACCCTGGGAAAATTGAAATAGGATTTTTAACAGGGACCACGACTGCGGGCAGCGCTTACGACGTTTACTTAACAGTTGATCCTGCCAACAATACCTACGGTTATTTGAACGATGGCACTTGGCGCAATGTTTCAATACCCATTAGCGCCATCACACCGCGTGGTGCCATGGCCTACGGCATGACTGACGCCACTAAGTCTAAATTAGATTTAAGCAAAGTGACCAATCCCCTCGTGATTGCCGATAGGTATGCCACCACTGGTAAAGCCAATAACTTGAACGATAAAACAAAGATTTACATCGACAACGTGTATTGGTCTAAGTAGAAATTAACAAGTCTGAAAAAAAGCCTTGGAATTGCAGGTGCAGTTCCAAGGCTTTTTGTTGTTTGAAGAATTTGTAAGTTGAGTCAAGGATTCGATGACGTTAATTGATTCGGAGACCCTTTGAATCAAATCCTAAAATAGATGGGCGATGAAAGCTTAAACCTATGCGGTCGTGACTTTGGAGTTTTTTCTCTGAGCTCATTTTGACATTCAGCAAGTTTGTCACGCCATCGACTTGGCAATGGTAAATAGAAGCGTCACCCAAGTGCTCAGCCAATACAACTTTAGCTGGCAGCCCCTGCCCAGCATCAACGATGCCGACATGTTCAGGTCTGATGCCAATGCAATGAGGTTGAGATTCAAAATAATTTGAAAATTCGTTCCACCAAGGCTTTAGTATTTCAGAGGCTGAATTGAAGTTGGGTTGTTCAATCAGATTGATTCGAGGTGAGCCTAAAAAGCTTGCAACAAATTGGTTGCATGGGGCATCGTAAAGAGACAAAGGTGCGCCAAGCTGCTCAATCTTTCCTTTGTTGAACACAGCAATCCGATCGCCCATCGTCATGGCTTCCACCTGATCATGGGTGACATAAATCATGGTGGTTCCCAACTCTTTGTGCAACCTAGAGAGCTCAATGCGCATATTGACACGCAATGCTGCGTCAAGATTCGAAAGTGGTTCGTCAAAAAGGAAGACCTTGGGTTTTCGGACAATGGCCCTGCCAATCGCAACGCGCTGGCGCTCACCTCCGGAAAGCTCTTTCGGATATTTCTTGAGCATAGACTCAATGCGCAAAACTTCTGCTGTTTGGCGGACTTGAATTTGGCGATCTTTGTCTTTGACACCTGACATTTTCAGAGAAAAGCCCATATTCTCTTCAACGGTCATATGCGGATAAAGAGCGTAACTCTGAAACACCATAGCCACGCCGCGATCTGCAGCGTGAATGTGTGTGGCATCCTCACCGTCTATGATTAATTGGCCAGAACTGATTTCTTCCAGTCCTGCAATCATGCGCAATGTCGTTGATTTTCCGCACCCAGAAGGTCCTACAAAGACCAAAAATTCTCCATCATGAACTTCTAAGTCGATGCCTTTGATAACCTTATTGTCGCCGTAAGATTTGTGCAGATTTTTAAGTACAACGTGTCCCATGAACTTAACTTTCTTGTGCAATGACAACGGGATCGGAAGATTTTTCAATACTGGCTGCAACTTGATGAGGCGCATCCTTTAAAAAATGCATCAACCAAAGCGCACTGTCTTTGAGTGTTCGTTTTTGGGTCTCATAATCAATGTGAACAATGCCAAATCTTTTTTCGTAACCGCTGGCCCATTCAAAGTTGTCCATCAAACTCCAAACCATATAACCTGCAATTGGGACACCAAGATCCATGGCCTTTGCCAGTGCAGTAATGTGCTGCTGCAAGTATTGAATGCGATTTTCATCACGGACACCACCGTTGACGAATTCATCTTTAAAAGCAGCTCCATTTTCAGTGATGTAAATGTCAGGGAGGGTGTAGTCGCGATGAAGTCGAACCAACAACTCTGTTAAGCCTTGTGGATAGACTTCCCACTGCATGTCGGTCAATGCCAACCCGCTTTTTTCCACATCCCATGAACCCGAAGCGCTGACCACTGAGCGAGAGTAATAGTTGACCCCCAAGAAATCAAGAGGTTGCTGAATTTGGGCCATGTCTCCTGCCGAAATTTGAGGCGCATCATGTCCTAAAAATTCCAAAACGTCAGCGGGATAGTGGCCCTTGAAAAGGGGGTCCATGTACCAACGCAACAACCTGCCATCTTCCAGTTTGGTTTTTTCTAAGTCTTCAGCTGACTCAGTCGCGGAGTGCATCGGTGCTAAATTCAAAACGATGCCTAATTTGGCTTTTTGATGCTCAGCGCGAAGAGCTTGCAAAGTTAAGCCGTGGCTTAGCAGTAGATGGTGTGAAACTTGAGCTGCAACGCCTCTGTGCTTAATGCCAGGGGCAAAGATACCTGTTTCATGCCCGAGTTGCGCAATGACCCATGGTTCGTTATGAGTTGTGAACGAATGCACGCGATCACCGATTCGGCGAGCCACAGTTTGCGCATAGTCTACAAATCGATTGACAGTCTCACGATTAGCCCAACCGCCCATTTGTTGAAGAGCATCTGGCAGATCCCAATGATTGAAGGTGACAGATGCCTCAATATTTTTCTCAAAAAGTGTGTCGATAATGCGATCGTAAAAATCTAAGCCCTTTGAATTCCAATCGCCCTGACCTTTGGGTTGAACGCGAGGCCACGAAATAGACAAGCGATAGGTATTTACGCCCAACTCTGAAATCATGTCGATATCGTCGCGCCATTTTGTATAGTGATCACAGGCTATCAGTCCGTTACTGCCATCTGCGATTGCGCCAGTTTGTTCACAAAACCTATCCCAAATTGAAGGGCCTTTGCCATCTGCCTGACCGCCACCTTCAATTTGAAAGGCAGCTGTGGCGACGCCCCATTTGAAATTCGCTGGAAACTTTTTCTTGAGCATTGAGTCAGTTAATTCAAACATGTTCTTTGTAAATCAATGAGATGGAAATGATGTGTCTTACTTGACGGCGCCTGTCGTCAAGCCTTCAATCAATCGCTTAGATGAAAATGCAAACAAAACTAAAAGAGGCAGCGTTGCAATGGCAGAGCCGGCCATCAAGGCGCCCCACTCTGTGTCAACAGGGCTTTGCATGCTTCTGAGCGCCAGTGGCAATGTGTACATTTCTGGCGAGCGCATGACAACCAATGGTCCAATGAAGTTGTTCCAGGAGGCAATGAAAGTGATAAGGCCCAGGGTACCCAATGCTGGTTGCAGCAAGGGCAAAACAATGCGCGCGTAGATGCCAAGTTCAGAGCAACCATCCATTCGTGCCGCTTCTATCAGGTCACGTGGAATAGATGTCAAAACAAATTGACGCATTAGAAAAATTCCAAACGCACTGGCTGCACCCGGAATGTAAAGGGCGTGAGGTTGGTCAATCCACCCAAGAACGTCCATGATCATAAAAGTAGGAATCATGCTTAAAAAAGAAGGGATGAGCATGGTTCCCATCACCAGCAGGAACAATGGTTTTTTAAACTTGAAATCAAACATGGCAAATGCATATCCTCCCATCGAGCAAAAAATGAGGGTCAATGCAGTCGAAGCCAAAGCAATGTAAAGACTCCAACCTAGGCTGCTCCAAAAATGTATTTTTTCAGTCAGAATTTTTAAATTCTCAAAAAAAGAAGTGCCAGGCCACATAGGTGGTGGTAGTGTGAAAATTTCCGATTTGCTGTGCGTGGCAAATACAAACATGAAATAAAAAGGCGCCAACATGATCAGGCTGCCCAATCCCACTAAGAGATAAGCAGAGAAAACACTGACAAACTGATTGCTGGAAGATTCACGATGTTTCACCATCATGTGACATCCCCCTTGGGCTTAAAAGCCAAATTGGTGAGCCAAGTCAGTACAGCAACGAATATGAAAAGGATCCATGACAGTGCACTTGCAGTTCCAAAGTCATTGAAATCAAATGCCGTGCGGTACATGTAAATTGCAGTGGTCATTCCCGATTGATCTGTCCCTCCCCTTCCGCCAGTCAGAATGAAGGGCTCTTCGAACAATTGAAGTCCGCCAATCAGGCTTAGGGTGACACCGAAAAAGATCATTGGTTTGAGGCTAGGCAAGGTGATGTACCAAAACTGTTTCCAAGCGTTAGCACCATCCATGGTCGCGGCTTCGTACATGTCCTTCGGAATTGTTTGCAGCGCTGCCAAGTACAAGACGGTGTTGAATCCAACATATCTCCAAAACACAACGAATGAAATAGCAGGTTTAATGAACTGAGACTCACCCAGCCAATCAATGGGCTGTTGTGGAAATAAGCCACCGATGAAAGGCAATTGAGCAGCTTTTGCGATGGTCTGGTTGATCAATCCATAGTCAGTTGAAAACAAAGTGCTGAACATCATGGCAATGGCCACAGTCGAGGTGATGTAAGGTAGAAAATACGCACCCACTGTGGCATTGCGTGTTCGCTTGAACTGAGCATGAATGACGCAAGCCAACGGGATTGCAACCAGGTGCTGAGGAATACCAGACACAGCGGCCAGCCAAAACGTGTTTTGAATTGATTTCCAAAACCACTCGTCTTCTAGCGTGAAGATAAAGTTGTCTAGCCCCACGTAAGTCATGGTACCTAGTCCAGATGTTGGTTCCCAACTTTGAAAGGCCAGAAACAAAGAGAACAAAAGCGGGAATAAACCAAAAACTAAAAACAATAGAACAAAGGGTGCCAAAAGGACGTAGGGCACCAGCTTCGCATTGAGTCGCCAAGTTGAACGGCGCTGAATGGTTGAGGAAAAGTTTGCCATTGAATTAACGCCGTGAACGGCGCTCCAGCAAGCGATTGGCATCTTTCAATGCCAATTGAATATCCTTGCCCTGATCCAAAACTTTGTCGAGTTCTGTGTTCACCACTTCGTCAGCAAAAGTATCAAGTCGATGCACCTTGGCTGCTTGAATCCGCTGAGTGGCTTCACGCCATAAAATTCTGGCTTTTTGCTGTCCTAGAAATGCAATGGGTTCGTTAAAAAAAGCATCGTTGTGAACACTGAGCAATGCTGGAAAGGCATCTTGTGATTTGAAGGCCATCAGTTGTTGTTCAGGATTCAATGTCATTGTCTGAATGAGATCCCAAGCGAGTTCTTTTTGTGTTGCTGCTTTGGGGATGGCATAAAAGCTGCCACCCCATGACGCCCAGGTGTTTTCGGGAAGTTGAGAGGCGCGCCATAATCCTCGTGTTTCCGGTGCAAGCCAGTTGTTGAGATGACCCGCAATCCATGCGCCTGACATTTGTGTTGCAACATGACCTCGGCGAAACCCTTCCGCCCACTCGTTAGACCATGCGCTGATTTTGCCGTCAAGCTTGTTTTCTCGAATGCGCTTGGCCAACTCAAACCCTTTCACAAATCGTTCAGTGGTGACAAGTGAGTGACCAGCGTCATCAAAATACAAACCTTCTCCAGATTTGACACCTCCCCGAATCATCAAATCTTTTACATCCCGTGCATGGGCAACGAGGTAGGCGCCAGTCGTTTTTTTGATCACAACACCGGCCTTGATGTAACTGTCCCAGCTGTTTGTGAGGTCTGATTCTTTAAGCCCTGATTTCAACAACAAATCATTTCTATAGAGCAAGGTGCCTGGGCCAATGTCGGAAGGTATTGCGACCAATTGACCTTTTGAAGACTGAGCTTGATCGATGGAAAAGGCTGCGAACAAATGCTTCGAATCGTCCAACCTGTAGGGCGGAGCGCCGAGGTCTTCAAGGCCACCACCCGTAGCAAAGCGGGCGACATAGCTTGACTCAAGAACCATCACATCGGGCGGCTTGGACGAAGTCGACAAAGCGGTGGTCATCGCTGTGTGATGATCTGCATAAGCTCGGCTGATCAGCTTGACTTGCACCCCGGGATGTTTTTTTTCCCAGGCAGGAAGCGCAGCTTTGATAATGCTGTCTACCGCAGGATAGGCGGCCACAGTTAACACTTTCTGAGCCTGGGCGCAGGGTGTCAACTGGTTTAGCAAAATTGCTAAGGCAACAAATCTTAAATTCGCAAACATTGTGAAAGCACAAAAAATTGGAGGTAAATGGGCTCATGGATTGCCCTATAGGCAATTTATGAAAGCGCTTTCAAGAATTATAGTGATTGAGACCAATCAATGAGCAAAGGGTTATCCCTAGCCCTGATGTTGGTGTCCAATCAAAGCTTGGCTGTAGATTCCCGAACGATCAGTTCAGGTGCTGCCATGACAGCAGTGGGTTTGGCGCCTGCCAACATTTGCAAAATAGATGCAGCTGTTAAGCGGCCAAGTTCGTAGGCCGGTTGATGGATGGTGCTCAAGGGTGGTGCAACGTAGATGGAATGGTAAAGATTGTCGAAACCGATGAGAGAAACATCTTGAGGTATTTTGATACCCTTGCGATGCAAGCTGAGTGCAGCCCCGTAAGCCATTTGGTCGTTGGCCGTAAAAAGCGCTGTGAATTTCTTTCGGCTTAAAACGAGTGCATCTGTGGCCTTGAGTCCGCCATCAACTTGGTAGTCACCGGGGACCACCAACTGAGCGTCAAATGGTATGCCAGCTTTTTTCAAAGCTGTGGTGTAACCACGAAGTCGCTCATTGGCATCTGGATGGGCGGCATCGCCTGAAATAAAAGCAATTTTGCGGTGGCCCAAAGAAATAAGATGTTCAGTCGCCAGAATACCACCCGCAAAATTATCGAAATTAAGTGCAAACAAGCCAGCACCCTTGATGGTGCGGCCGGTGACCACGATGGGTAGATGTTTGGCTGTATTTTTGAGGGCTTGATCACTTAGGCGGCCATTTAAAACAATCAGTCCATCCACTCGCCTTGACCTCAATACTTCAATGCATCGGCCCTCTGTTTCAGGATTCCAATGGGCGCTGACAAACAAGGGGCTATAACCTGCTTGGTCAAGCTCGTCTTCTATGCCACGCAGTGCGGGGCCATAAAAAGGACTGTCAATCGCTTGTGTGACGACGCCTATGCTCAGTGTGCGCCCGCCTGCTAGTCCCCTGGCCACAGGGTTAGGAACAAAGCCTAGTTGCGCAATAGCTTCGTCGATGGCTTTTCGCTTTTCATCGCTAACGACGGCGGTACCGTTAAGAATTCGCGAGACAGTGCTTGGGGAGACGCCAGCTAGCTTCGCAACATGTTGAAGTGTGACCGGACCTGACTTGGTATTTCCTGAGCGCTTGTTTGTCATAAATTAAAATAATTACAACATTGAACTTAGCATGAAAACGCTTTCAAAGCAATCATGTCAATGCGACAAAGCTGCTTGATTTTGAGTTCAGACAGGTCGGCGCAGTTTTGACCTGATGAGGCGGGGTTTGATCGCCTTAACTTGCCAGACCCACAAAAACATTTTGAACATCATCGTTGCCATCAATGGCGGCCAAGAAATTTTCCACTTCTTCCAGTTGCACCGCTGAAAGGTTTGCAGGATTCACAGGGTTTTTGGGCTTGTAGCCCAATTTATTGGACAACACTGTGAAGCCATGATCGGGTAGGGCTTTGCTGACCAAATCTAAATCTGTTGGGTCTGTGATGAACACAGTCACACCGTCTTCATCGGCCGGTTCAAAGTCTTGAGCGCCAGCTTCTATGGCAGCCAGCTCTGCATCCGCCCCTGCTTGAGCAGTTTCTGCTTCAATCATGCCGACATGGTCAAAATCCCAAGACACGGAACCTGAGGAGCCCAGTTGTCCTTTGCGGAAAAGAACTCGAACTTCAGAAGCGGTGCGGTTCAGGTTGTCGGTCAGCGCTTCCACCATGACAGGCACTTGGTGCGGAGCAAATCCTTCATAGATCACCCGTTCAAAATGAACGGCATCGCCCAACAAGCCAGCCCCCTTTTTGATGGCACGCTCCAGGGTTTCCTTCGGCATGGAGACTTTGCGAGCTTGCTCAACCACCAAGCGGAGTCGAGAATTAGCAGCTGGATCTGGACCACTTTTGGCAGCCATC
Organism: Limnohabitans sp.; assembly: GCA_964201905.1. GTDB lineage: Bacteria > Pseudomonadota > Gammaproteobacteria > Burkholderiales > Burkholderiaceae_C > Limnohabitans_A. The sequence goes on from CAXNGF010000008.1 coordinate 15,443, forward strand.
ATGATGTCCTTTGCCAATCGCCCAAAGAGTTTGCCTCTAGCGTCTGCGGCTTGTGCCTTGCCTTTTGCTTTCCACTGCGCGCCCATGGGGTGTACTTTCTGTGTGACGGTTCGAAGTGGCCATTTTAAATCATGCCCATTGATTCAATAAGCTCAGACAGTGATGTCGACTTTACCGCCTTTGGGTTTGTTATTGGGATTGACGTCTTGTCTAACCACCTCGCGTTGAGTTTCAGTTTTTTGAGGGGAAGGTTCCTTGGCTTTTTGCTCGTTTTTGACAGGCCGTTCTTGTTGTAATCGAGGGCTTTCTGGCCGGGGACTTGCAGGGCGAATTTCTGACATGTTGAAACCTTCATCAAAATAAATTGGAAAGTGTGGCGTATTGACAAGGCCAATTGTCAACCAAAATGACATCAAATGGGCTAAGCTCAAAATCTTCTCGCATTAATTGCAAAATAGCTTCATCCAAATTAATTTCTATTTGAATAGAGTCAAGCTGATGCTGCATGCTGTACCCACTTTCGACGATGTTTTGGCTGCGGCTGCTAGGCTTGAGGGTGTCGCTCACAAAACGCCTGTGATGCAGTCGAGTTCTTTGAATGAACAACTGCAGGCAAAGATCTATGTAAAGTGCGAAAATTTTCAACGCATGGGTGCATTTAAGTTCAGAGGCGGATTCAACGCCTTGGCCAAACTCAAGCAAACTCAAAGGCAGGCTGGGGTGGTGGCGTACTCTTCGGGCAACCATGCGCAAGCCGTGGCCTTGTCGGCGCGCATTCTTCAAATTCCCGCCACCATTTTCATGCCCCATGATGCCGCGCCCGCCAAGTTGGCGGCCACACAAGGCTACGGCGCCAAGGTCATTGGCTACGACCGATATTCTGAGGATGCCAGCGCCTTGGCCACAGCCTTGGCTCAAGCCCAAGGCCTTACTTTCATTCCCCCCTTTGATCATCCCGATGTCATTTCAGGTCAAGGAACCGCGGCTTTGGAGTTGTTCAAGGAAGCGGGCGAATTGGATGTGCTTTTTGTTTGTTTGGGCGGAGGTGGGCTTTTAAGCGGTAGTGCCTTGGCTGCTAAGGCACTTTCACCGAGTTGTCGTCTTGTGGGTGTTGAGCCTGAGGCGGGCAACGATGTGCAGCAATCATTCAGAAAAGGCGAGCGGGTCAAAATATCGACGCCAGTGACGATTGCCGATGGCGCACAAACGCCCATGGTGGGTGCCATCACTTTTGAAATCATCAAAGCTTTGGTGGACGATATCCATACCGTGACAGATGAGCAGCTAGTCCAAAGCATGCGTTTTTATGCAGAGCGCATGAAGATGATCGTGGAGCCTACAGGCTGCCTCTCATTGGCGGCTGCCATTCAAGCAAGCGCATCGCTGAAGGGTCAAAAAGTAGGCGTGGTCATCAGTGGCGGCAACATTGACATGGCGAGGTTTTCGCAATTGATGACGGCTTATCCCTATTGATGCGGTTGTTGCGAGAGATTTCGCCTTGAAGGCTTTAAGTTCGGCGCTCAAGCAATTGGGAGGCCAAAGCAATCAATGCCTCTTTGTAGGGGCCATCTGGTAAATGCTGTGCCGCGTCTACTGCTCTCTGTGCTTCAACCATGGCGGCCTTTCTGCTGCCATCAAGTGCGCCAGTTTCACGGACGATGGCGATGACACTGCTCAATTGTTCAATTGAGCCTGTTTCAATGGCCTGTTTAATCAAGGCACGCTGCGTTGGCGTACCTCGTTGTATGGCCAAAATAAGGGGCAGTGTGGCTTTGCCTTCGCGCAAATCATCGCCAAGGTTTTTGCCCATTTCGGCGGCATTGCCCTCGTAATCTAAAACATCGTCAATCACTTGGAAAGCCGTGCCCAGTGCTTGGCCGTATTCAGCGCAGGCCGCTTCCAATTCAGGCGAGGCATTGGCCAAGATGGCGGCCAAGCGTGAGCTGGCCTCAAACAAGATGGCGGTTTTGGAGCGAATCACGTGCAAATAGGCTTCTTCGTCCAAAGAGGCATCGTGCATGTTCATCAATTGCTGAACTTCACCCTCTGAAATGATGTTGGTGGCATCTGCCAAAACTTGCATAACGCGCATATTGCCCGCCTGCACCATCATTTGAAAGGCGCGGGAATAAAGGAAGTCCCCCACCAACACGCTGGCAGGATTGCCAAAATTTTGATTGGCAGTCGGTCGCCCTCGGCGCAAAGTGGAATCGTCCACTACATCGTCATGCAGCAAAGTGGCTGTGTGAATGAACTCTACAACGGCTGCCGTGTTGTATTTGTGAGCTTCTAGGTATCCAAGGGCGCCGCTGGTGAGCAACAATATGACCGGCCTTAGCCTTTTGCCACCAGCCGAAATGATGTATTGGGCCACTTGACCCACAAGAGGAACCCCTGAACTTAGGCGATCAGCAATAACCTCGTCTACCAGCGCCATGTCTTGCGCCACCAAGGCCAAGGCCGAGGCAGTAGAGGCGTGGGGGGGTGGCGCTGAGCTTGACAAAATGGCCTTAAACAACAAGGTTCACTGGGCAGAAAGACCTCAAAAATTGCATTTTGTGTGGTCAATCTGTGCTGAAGCTCGATTATAGAGAGCGAAAGTGACCTTGGTAGCCGCAATCAATTCTCATAAGAGGGGGGTTGTCAAGTCTTAAAAGTACGTGCTAAAATCCTCGGTTCCTTAGGGTTCGTCCTAGGAATTTCCATTGAGAGAAACGAAAAGGTCATTATGTACGCGGTCATAAAAACCGGCGGCAAACAGTATCGTGTTGCTGCTGGTGAAAAAATTAAAGTAGAACAGATTGCTGCGGACGTGGGCCAGGAAATCGTGATCGACCAAGTTCTGGCAGTCGGCAACGGCGCAGATCTGAAAGTTGGTACGCCCCTGGTGTCCGGCGCAACTGTCACTGTCACAGTGTTGGCACACGGCAAGCACGTCAAAGTTCAGATCTTCAAGATGCGTCGTCGCAAGCACTATCAAAAACGTCAAGGTCATCGCCAGCAGTACACAGAACTGCAAATTGGCGCGATTACCGGCTAAGGAGCACAGGTCATGGCACAGAAAAAAGGCGGCGGCTCTACGCGAAATGGGCGCGATTCGCAGCCCAAAATGCTCGGTGTAAAAGCTTTCGGTGGTGAACTCATCACCGCAGGCGCCATCATTGTTCGTCAACGTGGTACCAAGTTCCACCCCGGCAACAATGTTGGCATTGGCAAAGACCATACTTTGTTCGCTTTGATCGACGGCCACGTGTCGTTTGGCTTCAAAGGTGCTCTGAAAAAGCAAATGGTGAACGTGACTGCTGCTTAAACAGCGTCAGCCATTGCGCAAAGAGCCCCGCCGAGTCGGGGCTTTTTTGTTCCAGAGCCCACATTTAAAATAGACAAACTGGAATAGAAACTGGAAATAACATGAAATTCGTTGACGAAGCCTACATTGACATCGCCGCGGGCGATGGCGGGAACGGCTGCGTCTCGTTCCGTCATGAGAAGTACAAAGAGTTTGGCGGCCCCAATGGTGGAGATGGCGGCCGCGGCGGTCATGTGTTCGCAGTGGCCGACCCCAACCTCAATACCTTGGTTGATTTCCGCTTTTCACGCAGGCACGAAGCCAAGCGTGGCCAGCACGGTATGGGCTCGGACATGTTTGGCGCTATGGGCGACGATGTCACCTTGAAAATGCCCGTGGGCACCATCATCACCGACGCCGAAACGGGCGAAGTCTTGTATGAGTTGCTGCAACCGGGCGAGGTTCTCATGATCGCCAAAGGCGGCGATGGTGGCTTTGGCAACATGCGCTTCAAAAGCGCCATCAATCGTGCGCCTCGTCAAAAAACACCCGGCTGGCCCGGCGAGAAAAAAGAACTCAAGCTGGAGTTGAAGGTCTTGGCCGATGTGGGATTGCTGGGCATGCCCAATGCAGGCAAGTCCACACTCATTGCCGCCATTTCCAACGCGCGCCCCAAAATTGCAGACTACCCGTTCACCACTTTGCACCCCAATTTGGGCGTTGTGCGCGTCGGCCCTGAGCAAAGTTTTGTGGTGGCCGATGTGCCCGGACTCATTGAAGGCGCCTCTGACGGCGCTGGCTTGGGCCATTTGTTTTTGCGTCATTTACAGCGCACGCGCTTGTTGTTGCACATGATTGACTTTGCACCCTTCGACGAAACGGTCGATCCTGTGGCGCAAGCCAAAGCCATTGTGGGCGAGCTCAAAAAATACGACAAAGCTTTGTACGACAAGCCGCGTTGGTTGGTGCTCAACAAGCTCGACATGGTGCCGGTTGAAGAGCGCGAAGCCCGCGTCAAAGATTTCATCAAGCGATTCAAATACAAAGGCCCTGTGTTTGAAATTTCTGCGCTCACCCGCGAAGGTTGTGAGACTTTGATCAAGACAATTTTTCAACACATCAAAGCGCAGCAAATTCAAGAGCAAGAACCGGTCTATATCGACCCACGTTTTGTTGAAGAACCACCCCTGAATTGAACACCATGAGCCAGCCTTTCACGTCCACTGTTTTGCGCGATGCGCGACGCATCGTGGTCAAGGTCGGCTCCAGCTTGGTTACCAATGAAGGGCGCGGTCTGGATGAAGCTGCCATTGGGGAATGGTGTCGGCAAATGGCACTCATGGCCAAAGACGGTCGTGAGGTCATCATGGTGTCCAGCGGTGCCATAGCAGAAGGCATGAAGCGATTGGGTTGGGCCACTCGCCCCCAAGAAATTCACGCCCTGCAAGCGGCTGCGGCAGTAGGCCAAATGGGCTTGGCGCAAATGTACGAAACCAAATTGCGCGAAAACGGTTTGGGCAGTGCGCAGGTGCTTTTGACGCATGCCGACCTGGCTGATAGAGAGCGTTATTTGAACGCTCGTTCTACCTTGCTCACTTTGTTACATCACAAAGTGTTGCCCGTTATCAATGAAAACGACACGGTGGTGAACGACGAAATTAAGTTTGGCGACAACGACACATTGGGTGCTTTGGTGGCCAACTTGGTGGAGGCGGATGCCTTGGTCATCTTGACCGATCAAAAGGGTTTGTACACCGCAGACCCGCGTAAAAATCCTGCAGCTGAATTTGTGCGTGAAGCCCATGCCGGCGATCCTGCGTTAGAAGCCATGGCCGGTGGTGTAGGCTCCAGCATTGGCAGTGGCGGCATGATTACCAAAATCTTGGCGGCCAAACGTGCTGCAGGCTCAGGTGCTTCCACGGTCATTGCTTGGGGCCGTGAACCCGACGCGCTCATTCGCTTGTGCGCAGGCGAGCCCATTGGCACCTTGCTGGTGGCGCAAACCCAAAAGCAGCAAGCGCGCAAACAATGGATGGCCGATCATTTGCAATTGCGCGGTGCGGTCACGGTCGATCCGGGCGCTGCCTCCAAGTTACAAGCTGAAGGTAAGAGCTTGCTTGCCATAGGCATGACCCAAGTCGAGGGTGACTTTTCTAGGGGTGACGTGATTGCCATACTCGATGTGAACGGGCTAGAAATAGCGCGAGGCTTGGCCAATTACGCCAGTGCTGAAGCGAGACTTATTTGTCGCAAACCCTCCTCAGAGTTTGAGGCCTTGTTAGGCTATGTCGCAGAGTCTGAATTTGTGCATCGCGACAATATGATCTTGACGCGATGAGCCATTAATTACTCACGTCAAAAGGGGCATAGCAAGCCCCTTTTTCATTGGCTTTCGGGTTTTGGCTTGTCTAAACTGTTGTGAGGGTCTGGGTCAAAACTGCCACCAGGGGGCAACTCCATGCGGATTTGAGTTTGCATGAAACCAAACTGCACAGTCATTGAAACCTCAGAGACTTGGGTGTCAGGTGTTTCGCCTTCCCCTTCGTGGATGTTGTTGCGTGGCCGAGGCGCACCGCGGTAACCCCTTACTCGGTTGTCATAGCGGGGCAGGAATCTGGACAATTCGGTGAGCGCCATTTCATAAACGCCTCGTTTAAATTCCACGACCACATCAAGCGGCACCCAAAAGTCGTTCCAGCGCCAAGCGTCAAACTCCGGGTGGCTGGTGGCGCGCAGGTTAATATTCCAGTCGGGCTCGACCAACTGGAGTAAATACCAAATTTGCTTTTGGCCCTTGTAATGGCCCCTGGCGTCGCGCCTTATGAAACGGTCAGGCACTTCATAGCGCAACCAATCTCGGGTACGGGCCACGATGCGCACATGCTCCGGCAGGAGCCCCACTTCTTCGTGCAGTTCGCGGAACATGGCCTGTTCAGGGCTTTCGCCCCGGTCAATGCCGCCCTGCGGAAACTG
>CAXNGF010000009.1:0-20025 GCA_964201905.1 Limnohabitans sp.
CCAAAGCTGTCTTGGCAGTTGGCAAACCACTGTAAGACTGGCACAAACGACTCTGTGCAAAAGAAGCACCCGCACCAGCCAGCAAGGCCAAGAACAGCAAATGAATGAAGAGTGAGGGTACGGATTTCAATTTAACGACCTTCAAATAAAGGCTTGCGCTTTTCAATGAAGGCCTGCATACCCTCTTTTTGATCGCGTGTTGCAAACAACAATTGGTTGGCTTTTCGCTCTAACATGAGGGCCGTTTCCAATGAAGCGTCTACTCCTGCCAAGACCACTTCTTTGATTTGACTGACCGCTAAAGGCGGCATGGCTGCAATTAGGGCGGCCATTTTGAGGGCCTCTGGCAAGACTTGATCGTCTGGATACAGCGCGCTAACCAAACCCATGTGCTGAGCTTCTTGGGCTGAAACAGGCTTGCCGGTTAAGAGCATGCGCATGGCATTGAACTTGCCCACAGCCCGCACCAGTCTCTGGGTGCCGCCAATGCCGGGCATGATGCCGATGCGAATTTCAGGTTGAGAAAAGCTGGCGCCCTCGCCAGCCAAAATGATGTCGCAGTGCATGGCCAGTTCTGCGCCACCGCCGTAGGCATAACCACAAACTGCCGCAATGATGGGCTTAGGGCAACGTTCAATGGGGGCCCAAACCCGCTCGGTGTGGCGCTCCATGATTTCGATAGGCCCCGCACCTTCTAGGCCTTTGATGTCGCCGCCAGCAGCAAACACCTTATCGCCACCCGTTAAAACAATGGCTCGGACCTTTGGGTTGGCTGCCAATTCTGTAAAAGCTTTAGACAATAAGTCCTGCAAATTGAGGCTCAAGGCATTGGTGGCTTTAGGGCGATTCATACAAACCACAGCCACCCCGTCATCGCGGCATTCGACCAAAAGCTCGTTCCGCAACAGTTCGTTGAGGGCTGGATCTGCCGAGTCCGTGCCAGGAGAAGTTGAATCAAGGCTCATGCATATGTCCTGCAAGTGTTGATGCGGTGAATGGTCATTTTAAAGGTTCCTCTGAACATCGTCCGTTTGGATGTATCTAGACACCCAGGCAATCGGTAAATTTGAGGCATGAAACATAAATCCGATTTCAAAGATCGCGTTGTGCTTGTCACAGGGGGCACCAAGGGGATTGGCCGCGGCATTGCCGAGGGCTTTTTGAGTGCGGGTGCCAAGGTCATTGTATGCGCCCGGAATGCACCCGAGCAGTTGCCGAGCATCGACGGTCAAAGTGCAGAATTCATGGCCTGCGACGTCAGGGAAGCTGATGCTGGCCGCGCCATGATTGCCAGCATTGTCCAAAAATATGGTTGCCTTGATGTGTTGATCCACAACGCTGGCGGTAGCCCTGGTGTTGATGCGGCAACCGTTTCACCCCGTTTTCACGAAGGGGTCATTCGCCTTAATTTAACAGCCGCCCTGCACATGGCGCAGTCAGCCAATGCCACCATGCAACAGCAAGAACAAGGTGGCGTCATTGTGTTCATCGGCAGTGTGAGCGCACTCAGGCCTTCACCTGGCAGTGCTGCCTATGGTGCAGCCAAGGCTGCGGTGCTCAGTCTGGCTTCCTCCTTGGCAGTCGAATGGGCCCCCAAGGTTCGCGTGGTGGCTGTCAGCCCCGGCTTGGTCAAAACAGAGCTGTCGCACTTGCATTACGGCGATGAAGCCGGCATTGCAGCAGTGGGGCAAACCATTCCGGCAGGTCGCATGGCCGAGCCCTCCGATATTGCCAATGCCTGTCTTTTTGTAGCGTCAGATCAAGCCAGTTACTTGAGCGGCACCAATTTGTTATTGCATGGCGGTGGTGAAAAACCAGCCTTTCTTGCAGCCTCCAACGCAGCTCAATCTTGATCAGATCGACTGCCACTACCCCACATTGAAGGAGCTAAACCTTGTCTGAACACGAATGGATGCATGATATTCGCGCCTTGGTTGGCAAAGAATACGGACGCGTTTACGCATGGGACAAAGTCAATGCGCCCATGATCCGCCAGTGGTGCGAAATCATGGGCGTTGACGATGCGCGTTACCTGAAAGAAGGCGCCGTCATTGCGCCGCCTGCCATGCTCCAAGTTTGGTGCATGGAAGGCTTCACCATGAACAACTACCCACCAGGTTCCACCAAAGAAAATCCTTACGAGGCTTTAAAATTGATGGAACCTCATGGTTTGGCCTCGGTGGTTGCAGTCAACTCAGAACTCAGTTTTACAAGGGACGTCACTGAAGGCGAGCGCCTTTACTACACCACCCGTTTGGACGCAATCAGCCCCGAAAAAACGACTGCTTTAGGCACCGGTTTTTTTGTAACGCTGGTCATGACTTTTTTCTCTGAAAAGACGACAGGTGATGAAGAAGTCGGCCAACTCTTGTTCCGCGTTTTCAAGTTCCGTCCTGCCCAAACCAACAGCGCCCAAAAAGAGCCGGTCAAGTTGCCCGCGCCAGCCAAACGGCCGCCGCCCGGCATCAGCGACGACACCCGATTCTTTTGGGACGGCGCTAACCAAGGCAAGTTGCTCATTCAACGCTGCAAAGCTTGTGGCAGCTTGCGGCATCCACCCGGCCCAGTTTGCTCAAAGTGCCATTCTTTTGAATGGGATACCGTTGAAGCATCCGGTCGCGGCACCATCTATTCATTTGTAGTGATGCACTACCCCGAAGTACCACCCTTTGACCACCCCAACCCCATCGCCTTGATTGAGTTACAAGAGGGCACTCGGCTTATTTCGCAATTGGTCGGCGTCAAGCCAGGCGATGTGAAGATAGGCGATGCCGTTCAACTGGAATTCAACACATTCAACGATGGCGAATTGACACTTCCTCAATTCAGGCCAGTGGCCCAAACAGCAGGAGCAAGCGCGTGAAATTTTTACTGACAGAAGAACAGACTGCCTTTGCAGAAATGGCCAGTGGCCTGTTTGCCGATTACTGCAGTGACGACCAATTGCGTGCTCACGACAAATCCGATGCACCCTACATGCAGTCGCTCTGGCAACAATCTGTGGCCTCCGGCTTGCACACCATTTTGATACCTGAATCGCATGGTGGTTTGGGCTTGGGCATGACTGAACTCATGGCCGTTCTAGAACAACAAGGCCGTGCACTGGCCAATGTGCCCTTGTGGGAAACACAAGTGGGCGCAACGGCTTTGGCAAAGTTTGCAGACGCCTCCCTAACACCCGTCATTGAACAAGTGTTGTCTGGCGATGTGCTGCTGTCCTTGTCCTTAGAAGCCTTGACACAGTCCAGAGGGTCTTCGCTGCAACTTGCTCGCTCTGGTGACAATTGGAAACTCAGCGGAATCGCGCCAGCCGTGCCTTTGGCTTCAGTCTCTCCCTATGCGCTGCTAGCGGCGGAAGCCTTTGATGGCATGCATCTGGTGCTCATCGACTTGAAAGACAAAGGCATTCAAATCAATTCAGGCAGAAGCCAGCATCACCAAGCTGTCGCCGATTTAAGCTTCGACGCACTGGCCTTAACTGCTGAGCGAGTTTTGCCCTTAACTGCCACCGCGTGGGCAGAACAACACGCCATTGCCTGCTTGGCTTCAATACAACTGGGCGTGACTGATCAGCAACTTAAGCGCACGGTTGAATACGTGAGTGAGCGGCAACAATTTGGCCGCGTCATTGGCAGCTTTCAATTGGTGGCAGGTCAAATGGCCGATGGCTACATTGCTACCGAAGCCCTGCGTTCTTCTTTGTGGCAACTTGTTTACAGACTAGACGCTGGTTTGGGCTCTGCACCGCAAGCTTGGGCGACCCGTGCATTGGCCAACGACACAGGCCACCGCGCCGGTCACATGGCCCAGCACGTCCATGGCGGCATTGGTGTCGACTTGACCTACCCCATTCACCGCTTCTTATTTTGGACACGGGCCAATGCAGCAGCCTTAGGTGGCACTGAGCATCAGCTGGCCAAACTGGGCGACTGGTTGGCCAACAACGAGCATTTGGGCTGGAAATACGACGCAGCCGAAGACAAACCTTTTGAGGGAAACCAACATGCAGCGGTTTGAAGACATTCAAACAGGTGACACTTTGGAGTCACTCACAGTGCCCATCACAGTGGCATTGATTGCGGGCGGCGGCATTGCAACGCGCGATTATTTCCTAGGCCATCACGATTTGGAAGCCGCGCGGGCCTTGGGCTCGCCCCATATTTTCATGAACATTCTGACCACCAATGGTTTGATTCAACGTTTCGTCGATACCTGGTGCGGCCCAACTGGCCAAATGCTCGATTTGAAAATCAAATTGGGTGCGCCCAACTACCCGGGCGACAAAATGGTCCTCAGTGGCGCCATCACCGACAAGCGCGATGCCGACCGCAGTGTAGAAATCACACTCAAAGGCATCAACAGCATGGGCCCTCACGTGAACGGCACGGTGCGCGTGCGGTTTTCTTAAATCGTGACGGCAAAGGAATTTATCAATGACTGATTTTTCAATTTCGGGTCGTGCCGCCATTGTCGGTTTGGGTGCGACAGAATTTTCCAAAAACTCTGGGCGCACCGAAGTGCGCTTGGCCATAGAAGCCACATTGCAAGCCTTGAACGATGCAGGCATTGATCCTTCCGAGGTCGATGGCTTTTCTTCGTACAGCGTCGACAAAGTGCCGGAGTATGAAATTGCTCGGCTGCTAGGGGCCAAGAACATCAACTTTTTCAGCCAAATTCCACACGGCGGTGGTGCAGCTTGCGCGCCTGTTTTGCATGCTGCGATGGCAGTGGCCACAGGCATTGCCAAAACCGTGGTGGTGTATCGCGCCATGAACGAGCGCAGCTGGTACCGGTTTGGCAATGGTAACTATGGTTTTGGCTCGTCACCTCTTTTTGAGAACGTCAACTACGGTTGGTACATGCCCTACGGCTTTCACACGCCAGCAGCTTGGGTCGGCATGTTTGCACAACGCTACATGCACACCTTTGGCGCCACTAGCGAAGATTTTGGTCGCATTGCTGTAGCCGCTCGCGATTTTGCAGCCACCAACCCCGCAGCTTTCTTTTATGGCAAGCCCATTACTTTGGCTGAGCACCAAGCTTCACGGTGGATTTGCGAACCCCTGCATTTGTTGGATTGCTGCCAAGAATCTGATGGCGCTGTGGCCATGGTTATTACCTCTGTCGAACGGGCGCGAGATTTGAAAACACGTCCTGTGGTCATCAAAGGGGCTGCTCAGGGCATTAGCGACGGGCAACAAATCATGACCTCTTACTTTCGCGAAGACATTACCGGTCTGCCCGAGATGGGCTTGGTGGCCAAACAACTTTGGCAACAAAGTAAGTTGAGCCCAGACGACATTCAAACTGCGGTCATCTACGACCACTTCACTCCTTTTGTATTGCCACAACTTGAAGAGTTTGGTTTTGCCAAACGCGGTGAAGCCAAAGAATTCATCCGTGCCGGACACCATGCACGCGGTGGCAAGATGCCCATCAACACCCATGGCGGTCAATTGGGCGAAGCCTATATCCACGGCATGAACGGCATTGCAGAAGCTGTGCGACAAGTTCGCGGCAGCGCCGTCAATCAAGTACCAGATGTGCACAACGTTCTCGTCACAGCCGGCACCGGCGTGCCCACCAGCGGCCTCATTTTGGGCACTGCCTAATCCGTCCACAGAAAGACGATCATGTTCATCGATCTCAACCCCGAACAGCACACATTGCGCATGCAGGTGCGCGATTATTTCAACAATCTCATGACCCCGGACTTGCGTCTCAAATTGCGCGGCGCAGAAAGTGGCAATGAGTATCGCCAAACCATTCGCCAAATGGGCAAGGATGGTTGGCTGGCTGTGGGCTGGCCCAAAGAGCATGGCGGTCAAGGTCTGAGTGCCACAGAGCAATTGATCTTTTTTGAAGAAGCCAACATTGCGGGCGCACCACTGCCCTTCGTCACCATCAGCACCGTGGGTCCAGCCCTCATGGAGTCAGGCTCTGCCTCCCAAAAAGCGCGCTTTTTGCCTGGCATTGCATCGGGCGAATTGATTTTTGCCATTGGTTACTCAGAACCTCAAGCTGGATCTGACTTGGCGGTTTTAAAGACTCAAGCCAAACTGGAAGGTGATCTTCAAACAGGTCGCTTCATTGTGAACGGTAGCAAACTTTGGACATCAGGCATTGAGGCGGCTGACCATGTTTGGTTGGCTGCACGAACCGACCAAGACTTGCCTCGGCACAAAGGTGTATCCATTCTCATTTTGGACACCAACGCGCCCGGCTTTTCACACACACTCATTGAAACTGTTGGTAACTTCACGGCGGCGACGTATTACGACAACGTTGAAGTGCCTGCCGATCGCTTGGTGGGTGAACTGCATGGGGGCTGGAAATTGATCACCGCCCAACTGAACCACGAACGCTTAGGCTTAGGCTCTTGGGCCGACAAAGTGTTTGGCCCCTATGTCAAAGTGCTGCAGTGGGCCAAAGCGCGCGATGAGAACGGCCGACGCGCGGTCGACCAAGCTTGGGTCAAACGCTCATTGGCGGAATGCTATGCAAGGCTTGAAGCCATGCGCCTGATTAATTTCCGCATTGCCGCCGAACTTGAAAACGGCCGCATGGACATTGCTTTGGCATCGGCCACCAAAGTCTATGGCTCAGAGAGTGTCATTGAAGTTCTCAGAAAGCTCATTGACATTGTGGGCTCCAGCGCACTGGTCAGGGCTGGTAGCTCTGCGGCCATGTTGCTTGGCGAACTTGAATACGAAGTTCGTGCTTGCACTCTCACCACTTTTGGCGGTGGCACCAACGAAATTCAGCGTGAATTGATTGCACAGTTTGGCCTGCAGATGCCAAGGCCTGTGCGCTAAACCCACTCACTCATCGTCACACTTATTCAGTAGAAATGGAGATCACGTGAACCCTGCGTCCATCCTACCGCGTGAAGTCACTCAGGCCAAACTTGACAAGCGGTCCAAGGCAAGCACGCGCCATCGTGCGTCTCAAACTTACACGCTCGCAGATCGCGTGGAAGAAAGTGTTGCACTGCATGCCGATCGACCTTGCATCATGTATGGCAATGATCAATTCACTTACGCACAAACCAACCAACGCATCAACCAAGTGGCCCATGCAGGTCATGCATTAGGCTTGAAGACGGGTGATGTGGTGGGTCTGTGCATGGAAAACAGGCCTGCGTTTTTGTTCACATGGCTCGGCTTGTCAAAGCTGGGGGTGAAGTTGGTTTTTTTAAATACCAACGTCAGTGGCAAACCATTGACCCATGCCATAGAAGTGACGGGTACCAAACTGATTGTCATGGGCGAGGAATGCTTGGGCTTGCTGGAAAATACAGCACTGTCCACAGACCTTCAATTTTGGTTATGTCCAGATCCTGAGAACGTGGCAAGCGAAGCACTTCGTGCACGATGCAGTGTCAATCTGGAATTGGCTTGTCAGGGTGCTTCGACTGAAAATCCGCCTTCTTCATGGCGCGAAGGCTTGGTGGCAGGCGACCCTGCCCTTTACATCTTCACCTCTGGCACAACAGGCCTGCCCAAGGCAGCCATCATCAGCCATGCACGTTGGTTGATTACAGGTGATGTGATGCAAATCACCATGGATGTTCAAAAGGAAGATTGCTTCTACTGCTTCTTGCCGCTCTATCATGGCGCAGCCTCCCTGTCTGCAGGTGCTACCGCATTTGCGTCCGGCGCCAGTTTGTTGCTTCGTCGCAAGTTCAGCCGCACAGAATTTTGGGCGGATGTGCGTCATCACCAGGTCTCTATTTGCCAATATGTGGGCGAAATTTGTCGCTTCTTGCTGACTGTGCCACCCAAACCCAACGACAAAGAACACAGCTTGCGCAAAATGGTCGGCGCTGGTTTAGCCCCTGAAGTTTGGGAACAATGGGTACAGCGCTTTGGCGAGTTTGATATTTTTGAGGGCTGGGGCGCAACCGAGTCCAACACCAACACCATCAATGTAGACAACCGGTTGGGTTCCTGTGGGCGCGTGCCTTTCTGGGAAAAAACCAATCTGCGCTTGGTCAAATTTGACATTGAATCCGGAAGCCATGTGCGCGATGAAAATGGCTTTCTAAAGGTTTGCGGCCCCAATGAAGTGGGCGAAGGCATTGGCATGATCATCAACATGCCCGATGTGGTGGGTGGCCGTTTTGAAGGTTACACCTCACCAGAAGCCACAGAAAAGAAAATTTTACGTAATGTGTTTAAAGAAGGCGATGCCTGGTGGTCCTCTGGCGATTTGCTGCGCTGTGATGAAGATGGCTATTGCTGGTTTGTCGACCGCATTGGTGACACCTTTCGATGGAACTCCGAAAATGTGTCCACTCTTGAAGTGGCCGATGTGCTGGGTGATTTCCCAGGTTTGGAATCAATCACCGTCTATGGCGTGAAAGTACCAGGTGCAGAAGGCCGCGCAGGCATGGCTGCTCTGGTTTTAGAACCAGGCACTCACTTTGATCCTGCCAAATTTTGGGCCTTGGCCACAGGTCGCTTGCCTCGTTATGCAGCCCCTTTGTATTTGCGACTGACGCCTACTGCAGACATGACGGGCAACTACAAACTTCGTAAAGTCGATTTGCAGCGCGAAGGCTATGACACGAATCTGGTCTCAGATCCTGTGTATGTCAGAGATGACAAACGCCAAACTTACCTGCCTTTGGAAGTTGGCAAGCTCAGGGCCGTCGGATGACACGCCCAAGGTCTTGATCACTATGCATGACATTGAAGAATTTCGCCTAGAGACGCGCAATTGGTTAGAAGCCAATTGCCCAGCGGCCATGCGTTTGCCCATTACGCAAGAAGAAATTGTGTGGGGTGGCTCGCAAGTTCATTTTAAAAATGAAGACCAGCGCATTTGGTTTGAAAAAATGCGCAACAAAGGTTGGTTTGCACCAGGCTGGCCCAAAGAATATGGCGGCGGTGGACTCGCCCCCAAACAGGCGCGCATCGTCGAAGAAGAAATGCTCAAACTGAGTTGCCGTCAACCTCAGTTCAATTTGGGCGTGTGGATGCTGGGCCCCGTCTTGCTTGAAATTGGCACAGAAGCTCTAAAACAAGAGCACTTACCACCCATGATGCAAGGAAAAATCAGGTGGTGTCAGGGCTTTAGCGAACCCAATGCAGGCTCCGACTTGGCCAGCCTCAAAACCCATGCACGCATAGAAGCCAATGGCGACTTCGTGGTCAATGGCTCCAAAATTTGGACCTCCTATGGCGATGCCGCTGATTGGATGTATGCCTTGGTCCGTACCGACAACACCGTCCGCAAGCAAGAGGGCATTAGCTTTCTGTTAATCAACATGAAGAGTCCGGGCGTGACTGTCAAACCCATTGAATTGATCAGTGGCAAATCCAGTTTCTGCGAAGTCTTTTTTGACGAGGTACGCGTACCGTCACAACAGCTGGTTGGCCCCCTGAATGGCGGCTGGACAGTCGCCAAAAAATTGCTACAGCATGAACGCGCAGCCATGTCCAAATTCAGCGAAGGCGCAGCCCCCTCTCACGATGCGCTCTTGGTTGCCAAAGCTTACTTGTATGACGAAGATGGAAATTTAATTGAGCCCGTGTGGCGTGACAAATTGGCATCGCTGCAAATGGACTCGCATGCATTTTCACTGACGCACCAACGTGTCAAAGAAGAAGGCTTGGCACGCATGGATGTCAGTGGCCCTGCCTCCATTATGAAATTGGTTCAAACCGAGCAAGAAGTGGCCAAGTATGAACTGCTGATGCAGCTCATGGGTCAGCGCGGCATGAGCTGGGAAGGTGATGAATTCACCAAAGACGAACACGATATTTGCAGACTTTGGCTTTTGTCTAAAACCTATGTCATCTCGGGTGGCAGCAGCGAGATTCAACTCAACATCATTGCCAAGCGCGTGCTTGGCTTACCAGGTTAAACAATGAACAGTTCCTTTGTATCGGAGAGACTGGCATGAGTTTCTTACTCAACGAAGAACAGCGTCAATTCAGTGACAGTGCTCAGGAATTTTTAAGTGCCAAATCGCCTTTGAGCTTGCAGCGTCAATTGCGCGATAGCTCGACTGCACTTGGTTTTGAACCCCGCTTGTGGGAAGAAGTCATTGAACTGGGTTGGACCGCTGCTGTTTTCCCAGAATCAGAAGGTGGCCTGGCGGTTGGCTACAAAGGCATGGGGGCGGTATTTGAAGCTATCGGCCGCAATGTAGCGGCTCTGCCTTTGCTCTCCTCTATTGTTTTGGGTGGCGAAGTTATTTTGCAAGCTGGTAGCGCAACCCAAAAGCAAACCTGGTTACCTGGTTTGATAACGGGTCAACACAGACTGGCTCTTGCCATTGACGAGCAAGGTCGTCACGATCCCAGCAAAATAAAAACTACCGCGACCAAATCTGCGGATGGCTGGGTCTTGAATGGCAACAAATGGTTTGTCATGGACGGTCTGGGTGCAACCTGTTTTGTGGTGGTTGCCAAAATTGAAGCGGGCCAAGGTGATTCTTCTATGGGCTTGTTTTTGGTGGACAACGCATGGACAGGCGTCAAGATTCAACCGACACGTCTGGCCGACAGCCGCAATTACGCCCAACTCCAATTGACTCAGGTGCGCATCACCGAAGACATGTGTTTGGCAATTGGGTCCAAGGCAGAAGAAGCTTTAAACCTTGCCCTCGACAAAGCCAGAGCCTGCTTGGCCGCCGAAGGCTTGGGGCTTTTGAAAGAAGCTTTCGATCGCACCAACATGTATCTGAAAGAGCGCATTCAATTTGATGTGCCCATTGGTTCATTTCAAGCCTTGCAACACAGAATGGCGCGTCTCTACACAGAATTGCAAATGTTAGAGAGTTGCGTTCGTGCCGCTTTGAACGCCATCGATTCAGAGGCAGAAGATCTGGCATTGCTGGTTAGCTTGGCCAAAGCCCGCACCTCTGATTTGTGCGAAAAATTGATGAACGAAGCCATTCAACTTCACGGCGGCATTGGCGTCACCGATGAATTTGATTTGGGACTCATTGTGAAACGCGCCAGGGTTTTGCAGCAAAGTTTAGGAGATGGTGTTTTCCATCGCAATCGCTATGCCTGTCTTAAAGGTTTCTAAGTACCATGTCCATACCGCAAGCCCCCTCTCCTGCCAATTTGCTTTCGCAAGTTGAACAGTGCCGCGCACAACTGACTGGAACAGGTGCGCCTTTTGAGCGCGTGGCGGTGGCGGTCAATGGTCACAACTACTTGGCCTATCGCAACGCGTTTCCCAACTTGCCTGCACTGATCAATGCAGGCAGGGCGCACGGTCCCCGGGAATTCATGGTCTATGAAAACGATCGCTGGACATTCGATCGATTTTTTCACGCGGTGGATGCACTGGCTGCCAGCTTGCAATACACGGCCAAGCTTCAAGCTGGAGACCGTGTGGCCTTGGCCATGCGCAATCGGCCCGAATGGGCGGTGGCTTTTGCAGCCATTGTTTTAATTGGAGCCGTCCCAGCTCCTCTCAATAGTTATGGCTTGCATGACGAGTTGATGGCCAATTTGAACGACCTTCAACCCAAGTTGCTGATTTGCGATCCCGAACGATTTGCCCGTGTACAAGACGACTTGGCATCTCTGGCTTGCAAAGCCATCGTGGTCGATGGTACGCCGCAGGATGGCAGCTTCTCCTGGTCTTCCATGTTGGCCGCTAGCAACATGGCACACGTCACGCCCAAGCTAGAGGCTACCAGTGCAGCACTCGTGCTGTTCACCTCGGGTGCAAGCAGTCAAGCCAAAGCGGTACTGTCTAACCAGATGGCGGTTTGCCAAGCCTTGTTCAACATTGACTTCATTGGCGCCATCTCAGCCATGACATCACCCAAGGCCATTGAGCTGATGATGGCCAAAGCCTTGCAGCCTACCACTCTGACTGCGGTGCCCTTGTTTCACGTCAGCGGCTTGCACGCCCAATTGCTGACTGCTCTCAGGCATGGCAGACGCCTTGTCTTCATGCACCGATGGGAACCTCAGCAAGCCCTTCACTTGATTCAAAAAGAAAAGATCACGCAATTCAATGGCGCGCCGTCCATGGTCATGCAATTGTTGGCTGAACCCAATTTCAACGATGCCGAAGTCACGGGCAGTTTGGGAGGCGTTGGGTTTGGGGGTGCCGGATTGCCACAACGCGTCATCGATGAGATTCTGGCCAAGCGCGCCAACTCCATGTCGGGCATAGGCTACGGACTAACCGAAACCAACGGCGTCTGTGCTGCTGCGTCGGGTCAACTCTTTCAATACGCCCCTGAAACTGCAGGCATCACTTCACCCATCGTTGAAGTCAAAGTGGTCGATGTCGATGGCAGCGAAGTGCAACAAGGCATGGAAGGCGAAATTTGGCTACGTGGTGTCAGCCTGATGGTGGGCTACTTGAACAAGCAAGGCGCAATTGGCCAAGGTTTGACCGATGGCTGGCTCAAAACAGGTGACATTGGTCGACTTGAAGAGGGGTGTCTGTTGCGCATCGTCGATCGCATCAAAGATGTGATCAACCGCTCAGGTGAAAAAATTGCAGCCGCAGAAATTGAGTCGTGCTTGCTGCAACACCCTGCCCTCCTAGAAGCTGCCGTATTCAGCCAACCCGATTCACAGACTGGCGAAGCAGTAGTGGCAGTGGTGGTCCTTGCGCCCCATGCCCAGATAACGGCAGATCAGGTCAAACAACATGTGGCCAGCAAATTGGCCGCTTACAAGGTGCCCAAAGAGGTCCATGTTCGCAACGAAGGATTGCCTAAAAATCCTGCTGGGAAAATGCTTAAAAATTCGCTCAAGCGTGAGTACGTTCGGGCTTGAGTTTTGCAAAAAGACAACGCCCTAGTCTGATTTGACGATGGTGATTTCGTAAGAAATCAAAACAATGAAATTTGAAAACTTCAAGTTTGAGGTTTTCGTGAGACGTTTTTCTTCCAAAGTGGGAAATTTCGAAGACCAAGCGAATGTTGCCAATCCCTCTCAGATAGGGGAAAACGCTAACTGCCGTTTTGGCAAACATAACCTCTTTGGACGATGTCTCAGATTTTCGAAAAATTAGACTCGCATTTGTCAGAGACAGATAACTATTTATTAACCAGGAGACATCCATGAAGTCCAAGCACTTAGGGAATTTTGCAGTTCGCACACTTCCACTCTTAATTTCTGCCTTCTGCGCTACCAATGCGTACGCGCAGAGTTCTGATGTAGAAGAGGTGATGGTATCGGCACAAAAACGTACAGAGCGAATTCAAGACGTACCAATGGCCATTACAGCTATTTCTGGACAAGCCCTTGAAAATCGGAAAATTGATGGTGCCGCAGACTTGCAAGGTGTCGTTCCCAATTTGAACGTTGTCGCAGCTCCTGTTTCTGGCTTGATCGCTGCCACATCTATTCGCGGCTTGGGCACTGGCCAGCCTTCTATTTGGATGGACCCTGCCATCGGCATGTATGTCGACGGCGTATTTGTGGGTAAGAATCAAGGTGCATTGTTTGACTTGGTAGATTTGCAACGCGTTGAAGTACTTCGCGGACCTCAAGGTACCTTATTTGGTCGCAACACTTTGGGCGGTGCCATCAACTTTGTGACGCGCCAACCCAGTGGACAGTTCTCTGGACAAGTGGGTATTGAAGCTGGCAACTATGGTCGCTTGGTCACCAAGGTTTCAATTGACACACCTAAAATCAATGAGACTTTAAGCCTCACCATCGCAGGCCGAAAAGAGAAGCAAGACGGCTGGTTGGCCAATCCAAATTCTGCCGAAAAATGGGGCAATCGGAATCGTGAATCTTACAAATTGAACGCAAAGTTTGATGTTTCAAAAGATACAAAGTTTTTCTACTCTATGGACCAGAGTGATATCAATGAGACCACCTCGCCAATGTCCTTGATCAAGAAAACAGGCTATTGCACTGATTTTGGACCAGCTGTTTCTGCTGGGCTTGGATGCTACCCTTCCTATTTCAATCCTGGATTGGGTGCTGCCATAACGCCCTATCTCCAGGTTGGCGTTCCAACTTCAACCAGCTCTACCTTTGAACCGATACAGGCAATGAAGGTCACTGGACATAACTGGATTGCTGAAACAGCCATTGATAAAAACAATCAACTGAAATACATCGGTAGCTACCGCACCATGCGTTACAACGATCAGGGTGATTTAGACGGCACGCCAGTGAATGTATTTTCAGGAACCAAGTTAACCAACTACTCAACACATTCGCATGAATTACAGTTGGTTGGATCGTACGATAAGATTAACTATGTAACCGGTCTTTACTTCTTCAAAGATGAAGGCTCTACTGTTCAGAATCAAATCGGCGGATTCTTCAGCTTTAGTCCATTGGCAATTCGTCATCGCCAAACCAATTTCGGACTGGGAACCGATGCCAAAGCCGTTTTTGGTCAAATTGACTATCCTGTCACACCAACTACGACGCTTACAGCTGGCCTGCGTCACACCAGTGAAGAAAAAACTGGCTCTGTATGGCGAAGCACAACCGTTGCGTACCCCATGGTCACACCAGTTTGGCAAGCTGGCATGGCGCCAGGTGATGTCAACGCAAAGGCGAAGTTCTCTTCAACCACCCCAACGATTGCTTTGAATCAAAAGTTAGACACCAATACAATGGTTTTTGGCCGGATTGCAAAGGGCTTCAAAAGCGGTGGCTTTCCTTTAGAAGCACCAACCCTTGCACAAGCTACTACAGCCTTCAAACCTGAAGAATCAACCAGCAATGAATTGGGTATCAAAGGCACGATGGGTGGCAGTTCCTATGCAGCTACCGTGTTCAGCACTAAACTCAAAAATCAGCAAGTTTCATATTTACCCGTTGGTAGCACTTCTCCAACCACCACCAATGCGGGTGCCTCTTCTTACCAAGGTTTAGAACTTGAAGGCTCTACCAAGCTGAGCAAAGATACGAAAGTTCAATTCGGCTATGGCTATTTGGATGCAAAATTTGATGAATACATGAGCACAGGTATTAAGGGTGCAATTGTGAATGCTGCCAATAACTTGGTTGTAGGTTACGCACCCAAACATACCTTCAATTTAAATATTGAAAGTAATTTGGCTAACACCGAAATGGGCAAGTTAAGGGGTTTACTGGAGTATCGATACACAGCGGCTTACTCCAACTACCCTGCTAACATTTCAATGACTGATCCAAATGCTATCGCTGGCAATAATGCAGCTGATTCCAAAATGCCTGCAGTTGGCGTTGTGAACGCAAGATTGATCTTGGATCGGATTCCCGTGGGTGGTCCCGGTCAAGCTGATGCTTCATTGTGGGTGAAAAACTTGGGTAACAAACAACACATGCAAAACATGATCGACGTGTCAGGTTATTACCAAGTGGGTTACTGGTCATCGCCTCGCACAGTCGGTGTGTCTCTGAACTACAAGTGGTAATCCACTGAATGGCAAGCCTCTTGCCTGAATAAAAAAACGCCACATGTGTGGCGTTTTTTTTGGGTTAATTTTGCTTATCCAAACAAATCAGAATGCTTTAAAAGGCTTGGTTATTTCAACAACAAATTGAAATCGTCTGCCAGGGCCTGCGCACCCATGCCATAGCGATTGAACAATCGCACCCTACCCTGAGTATCAAAGGTAAAGCTACCCGCAGAATGGTCCACGGTGTAGCTGGTGGACGTTTTGCCATCGACGCGCTTGAAGTAAATCTTGAAATCTTTAGCGATGAGCGGTAATTGCTCCGGCGTTGGCCTCAAGGCCACAAAGCTTGCATCAAAATTCTCAACATAGGCCTTCAACAATTCGGCGGTGTCGCGCTCAGGGTCAACCGTGACAAACACGGCTTGAAGTTTGTCGCCATTGGGGCCTAACAAGCGCTTCACTTCTGCCAACTCTTGCATGGTGGTAGGGCACACATCGGGACATTGGGTGTAGCCAAAGAACACCACCACCAACTTGCCTGAAAAGTCTTTTAGCTTGCGCACCTGGCCGTTTTGATCGGGCAGGTTCAATTCTTTGGCGTAATCGGCACCTGTGATGTCAACGCCTTTGAATGCAGGCTTAGGCTCTGAGCAAGCACCCAACCCCACCCCAAAGGCCGCCAACGCCAAGGCGCTAAAGAACCTCAACCAAGACGCAGAAAACCGAGTGCTTTTGAACATGAGAAACTTTGTGTAATTTAAAACAAATAGTGATCGACCAACAAAGCGGCAAACAGCACACTCAAATGAATGAGCGAAAACTTAAAGGTTTTGCGCGCTAACTCATCTGAATAGTTGCGCCACAAAGCCCAAGCATAAGCAATGAACATGAAGCTCAAAATAACAGCCGCAATGAGGTACAGCCAAGAACTCATGCCATAGGCAAAGGGCATGAGGCATGAAGCCATGAGCACAAAGGTGTAAAGCAAAATCTGCAAACGTGTGAACTCATTGCCGTGCGTGACAGGCAACATAGGCAAGCCTGACTTGCGATAATCTTCCACACGGTACAAAGCCAGCGCCCAAAAATGCGGTGGCGTCCACAAGAAAATAATCAGAAAAAGAATGAGCGCTTCAGGGCCCACATCGTTTGTCATTGCGGCCCATCCCAGCACGGGTGGCATGGCGCCCGAGGCACCCCCAATCACAATATTCTGCGGCGTAAGTGGCTTCAAAATAACCGTGTAAATAATGGCGTAGCCCACGAAGGTGGCAAAAGTGAGCCACATGGTGAGAGGGTTGACAGCAAAATACAAAATGATTGAGCCAATAGCGCAAAGCACCGCAGAAAACAACAACGCTTGCATGTCGCTCAATTGGCCTTTGGCAGTGGGGCGCCAAGACGTGCGTTTCATTTGAGCATCAATGGTTTTTTCAACCAAGCAATTGAAAGCAGCAGCAGCGCCTGCCACCAACCAAATACCCACACACGCAATGAAGCCCAACTGCACTTCTTTCCATGTAGGCACACCTGGCACAGCCAAGACCATGCCGATGAGAGCGCAAAACACAATGAGTTGCACCACGCGAGGTTTCATGAGCGCGTAGTACTGGCGCCAAGGTGAGCCAGCTTGTAATTCGGCAGCGGTGCTCATGCGGCAAGCTTTCTTAAATAATTATTCATGCTTATCTTTGGATTTTGCTTCGGCTCAACATGTCAGTGAGGGTCATCATGAGTGCACCCGCGCCGCCGGTGTGCGCCACAGCCGCTAGCAAGGGCCAGTCCAACACCACATTGGACAAGCCTGTAATCAGTTGAAGCGTTAACAAGGCAAATAGAACACGTGTGAGGCCGGGCAAAATGTCGGCTTTTTTAAACTGCCACAACATGATGGCCGCAAAAGAAAACACGAGCAAAGCCATGAGCCTGTGCACAAAATGAATTGAAACCAAGGCTTCCATGGGCAGGTATTGTCCCTTAGAGTCCATGCCTAAGCCGCGCCAAATTTCAAAACCTTGGAAATTCCAAGCAGGCCACCATTGGCCATTGCAATCAGGAAAGCCAGTGCATGCCAGAACGGCGTAATTGGTACTGACCCATGCGCCAAAAGCAATTTGCAGCGTGAGCAAAACCGCAGCGACCCAAATAAGTTGACGGTGTAATTTACCAATTGTCTGGCGCTGTGACGCTGGCTTCCATGCCACTTGCGCAGTCAGCAACACCAGCAAACCTATGCCGCCCAACAAATGCAAAGTGACAATGGCAGGAGAGAGTTTCAGGGTGACAGTGAGAGCCCCAAACGCACCCTGCATGCACACCCACAACAAAGTAAACCAAGCCCAAAAGGGTTTGACTTGCCATGCTCCGTTGAAACTCAATTGCCCCTTCCAACGCTGCCAAGTGCTGCTAATGGCCAAGACCAAAATTAAAAATCCAACTGCCATGGCCAAGTACCTGTGAATCATTTCGATCCACGCTTTGTTGTGCGTCACGGGGCCCGTTGGCATGGCAGTTTGGGCGGCATCAATGTGCGTCACAGCTCCCAAAGGACTGGCGCTGCCATAACAGCCAGGCCAATCGGGGCAACCCAGACCAGAATCTGTGAGCCGTGTGAAAGATCCAAACAAAACCAAATCGAATGTGAGAAACAAAGTGAGCACCGAGATGGCACGCAATTTGGAGTTCACAGGCAGGTGCCGATTGCTGTACAAGGTCCACACCAAGGGCAGCAGTGCAATGAGAACGCCTACGCCCAGCAATCGCAGGGTGGGTGATAGGTTGTACAAGTCGACGTCAGTCATTGAATTAACGGCCAGGCGTGTCCCAAAATGCAGAAGCACGCAACAGCTTGTCTAGGTCTTTTTTGGCCTTGGCAGCAGCCGCCAAATCGATGCCAGGCGGAAAGCGCATCATCCAATTGCCCATGGGATCGACCACATACAAATGCTCAGACAATTGCCGACCCTCAGCAGCTTGCAGCCATTCAGCAATACTTGGCGTACTGGCTCTCAGGACAGTGGCTTGTGACAATCCTGGCATCAGTTTGGCGTCTACCGGAGCGTCCCCCGTAGCCAACCACACCCAATCAATGCGGTCTTTTTCTTTGCCCAAGGACTCGCGCAATTGACGCTGAAAGTACAAATGCTTTTGACAAGCTTCATCGCATGCTGCATCGGCCACGCTGATCAGCAGCCATTGGCCTTTGAGTGAAGTCAAAGGCACTTTCTCGCCACTGAGTTTTGAAACTTCCATCGCGGGGAAGGTGCGCTGCGGCTGAATGAGTTCGCCATGATTGCGACGGCCTTCCGGGCGAATGACGTAATACGTGAGGTATGACGCAATGACCGGCGATGCACACACCAACAACACGGCCAACATTTTCCAGCGCCCTGCGCGCGTGCGCTTTTCATCGACCAACACAACTTCATTGGGGTTGGGGAGGCTGTGAACCGTCATACCCAAAGGGGTATCTCCCCATTGGGCGTTTTCAGCTGGAGACGTTGACTTTGGATTTGAAACGGGGTCGGACAATTTGGAACCAGACATAAATCAATGCAATCAAAAGCGCCAATCCAAACCATTGGAAGGCATAACCGTAGTGTTTCTCAACACCTGTTGCGGCCTGTGGCCATTCACGCAGCAAGCCTTCGGAGGCCGCACCCATTTGAATGACTGAAATTTCCAACAAAGGCAAGCCAGTCTCAACACGAAAATCTTGCAGATCTAGATTTTGCCGTATTACCGTCTTGGCTTCCTCGCCAAGCGCATAAAGCTTGGATGGCGGCAAGGCTATCAAACCATTGAGTGCAACCGCACCTGAGGGCGTTTGAATGGCTGGCAAACGCGTGCGGTCGGTAAAGTCTCGGCCAATCCAGCCGCGTTGCACCAAGACCACCGAGCCTGTGGCTTGCACTTTGAAGGGCGTCATGACATAAAAACCAGGGCGTGCGTTCATTTGGCGGTTGTCCAAATAAACAGTGTATTTGTCTAACCACTCTCCTTCCAACTGAATGGGCCGATGCAACAACCCAGCGCGATTGCCTTGGGTGTCTTGGGGACTTCCTAAAAAAGAGCCCTCAAGAACTGGCATTAGGCCCTTTTGTGTGATTTCGGCCTGCCAATCGAGTTTGGTCTGGGCTCTGCCCAACTGCCAAAAACCCAATGAGGAGGTGATGCCGATGCACACAAGCGCCAACAAGAACCACATCACCGAGTGAAGGCGTGAGTTCTTTTTCAAAGGCGCTGAAAATGCCGACCAACTCATCCGATAATTCCATTCATGAAAATACTTGTTGCACTTGCCTTCCTTGCCATTTTGGCCAGCCTAGCCTCCGCCCTCTTTTACATGATGCGTGGCGGTGTCAAAGACACTACCGAAGGAGCTGATACACCCCTAGCTCCTAAAGGCAATATGGTGAAGGCCTTGGCTTTTCGAGTGGGGCTCTCCATTGTGCTCTTCATCTGCATCTTGATTGCCTGGAAATTGGGCTACATCCAACCCTCAGGCATACCACCAGGCGCTTAATTTGACGATCAACTGACGACTGGCTATTCACAAAAAAAGCGCCCGTGGGCGCTTTTTTGTTGCGAAGCAAAACCAAATTACAGCCAGTAAACCAAGATGTACAAACCGAGCCAGACCACGTCCACAAAGTGCCAGTACCAAGCCGCACCTTCAAAGC
>CAXNGF010000010.1:0-17768 GCA_964201905.1 Limnohabitans sp.
GTTTTGGCACATTCTTGCTGCAATTTGTTGATGATCTCAACAGGCGTGCCATTGCGCACAGTAATGCCGTACCACTGAACTGTTTCAAAATCTTTGTACCCCAACTCAGCCACGGTGGGCACATCGGGCAACACAGGAATGCGTTGAGTGGTGCCTACAGCAATGCAACGCAAGGCACCGCTCTTGATGTGCGGCAGCAAAGCAGGTGTTCCGGCAGACATGAATTCAATGCGGCCAGCCAACACATCGTTGAGCGCAGGGCCCGTACCGCGGTAAGGAATGTGCGTGATGAACATGCCTGTTGCAACTTTCAAGGCTTCAACTGCCAAGTGACCTGCACTTGCATTGCCTGCGGATGCATAGTTCAATTTACCCGGTTTGGATTTGACGTAGGCCACGAAGGACTTGAAATCTTTTGCGGGC
The DNA here is from genome assembly GCA_964201905.1 of Limnohabitans sp. Lineage (GTDB taxonomy): Bacteria > Pseudomonadota > Gammaproteobacteria > Burkholderiales > Burkholderiaceae_C > Limnohabitans_A. Next base: position 424 of record CAXNGF010000010.1, read on the forward strand.
ACATCTTTGTGCACCACGAACAAACTGGGTACGCGGGACAGCAAGGTGACCGACGTGAAATCTTTGTTGACGTCGTATCCGCTGTCTGGGTAAATGAGAGGGTTGACGGCCATCAAGCCAATGTGACTCATCACAATGGTGTAGCCATCTGCCGGCGCACGCACGGCCTCTTGCATGGCTGGCACGCCACCACCGCCACCTTTGTTGTCAATCACAAATGGCACGCCCAATTGTTTGGTGAGCTCCGCCCCAATAGAGCGCGCCACGATGCTGGATGTGCCACCAGGGGCAAAGGGCACGATCCATCGAACGGGTTTGTCTGGCCAGTTGCTGGTTTGACCCAAAGCTGGGAGTCCTGAAGCAGACAAGCCAGCAGCACCCATCCATTTGAGATGATCTCGGCGATTCATGTTTTCAAACTGCATGATTGTTTCTTTCATTTACTTTCAACTGAAATATGCCACAAATGAACTGCGTTATTTTGGAAAAGGGATTTAAAAGTTAGAAATTAAAAACCCCCGCTGTGTTGCCACTGCGGGGGTTTTAATTTTCTAAACAAACTGACTTGCGTCAGCGTCAGATTAGAAAGTGTGGCGAATGCGTGTCACAAAACCACTGCCGCCACCAACTGCGTCTTGCTTGAACATGTCAGCGCCCAAAGTTGTACGCTTGCTTAAAGCATAGTTAAAGCCTAAACCCATTTTGGTGTCAGCTGTAGTCGCTTTTTTGCTGTCTTTGCTAAGACCAGCCAACAAAGTGATTGCGCCCATGGGGATGGAGGCTGTGTAACCAGTGATGTCGGCAGTTGTAACGCCAAGGTTGTTGTTTGTCTTGGCATTGAAGACGGCGACCTTGGCAACTCCCAAGTCATAGCTTGCGCCAATAGAAGTACCCTTGCCAGGAAGATCGGTAACGGCAAAGGCAGTTGCAGCACCGGATACATCACCACCGACGTTCAAGCTGTTCTTGCTTTGCAAGTATTGAACAGCAACTGGACCTTGAGCGTAGCTCAGGTTCAAAACAGAGCGCTCAAAGGCACGGCTTGAAACAGTGGTTTGGTAACGAACAGTGAAACCGCTGAGGTTTGTAGACTCGTAACGAACTGAAGAAGCCTGTGTTTGTGCTGCAATCAATCCGCTGATGGTACCAGCAGCACCTGCAATCAGACCAGCACCGCCGGTACAACCGTAGGGGTCAAAGCCGCAGTTTGCATCTTCGGCAATTTTACCGACACGAACTGTGCCTAAACCGCCACTGACGTAGGCGTTTGCATTGTGGAACAAAGCATTGCCTGTACCAGCACTGGTGCGGTCACCAGTAGATGCACTGAAACGAATTTGGCCGTCGAAACCGCCTTTTAAGCCACCACCAAGGTCTTCAACACTGGCGATGTTAATGGCGTTGGCGCCACCACCAAGAGAAGCAACAGCAGCTTTTGCACCAGCAAGTCCAGTGTCCATAACACCAACGCTGATAGAGCCAGACAATGTCACAGCAGATTGGGCCATAGCGGCGCCAGAAGCGGCCAAAACAGCCAATGCGATCAGGGATTTTTTCATTTGAGAAGTTCTCCAAGGTTTAACAAGGGCCCCAGTTCAAGTGTTTGCATATTTGCATATTTGCATACAACTGAAACCCTGAGCCAACCTCCGTTAGGGAAGTTGGGTCTATTGCACCAGAGGTCGGGCCCGTTCGCAAAGAAAATCACAAGAATGAAGGGCTTATTGTTGCTTGGGTACAACAAAAGGGCTAAACTATTTCCTATGAATGCCGATACCTTCATCCTCGCTGCCGACAGTGCTTTGCGCACACTTTTTTCCAGACCCAGGGCTTCTAGGGCCACGCCCCAGCCCGTCAACATGCTTGTACAACAGGCAGATGGCCAGATGATTGCCCCTACAGCGCCCGCTTTAACAGATGCAGAAAAAACACTTTCTGCTGCCCTCATGCGCGTCAACCATGTTGGCGAGGTTTGCGCCCAAGCCCTTTACACGGGGCAAGCCCTGGCCTGCAAAGACCCTGTGTTGCGCGCCAAGCTCGACACAGCTTGCCGCGAGGAAACCGACCATTTGGCTTGGACCTTGGAGCGTTTGGAACAACTTAACAGCCGTCCCTCCTTGCTCAACCCCCTCTGGTATGCCGGCGCTTTCGCCATTGGCTACGGCGCAGGCAAGCTAGGCGGAGACAAACTCAGCTTAGGCTTTGTGGTGGAAACTGAAAACCAAGTGGAAGCGCACCTTGCAGAGCACATGAATCAATTGCCCGCCCATGACTTGGCCTCTAAAGCCATCGTGGCGCAAATGAAGACCGATGAGGCCGCCCATGCGCGCATGGCACAAAAGGCGGGCGCTGTTGAGTTACCCGAACCCGTCAAACGCATCATGGGCGCTACGGCCAAAGTCATGACCACCGTGTCGCATCACATTTAAGACCATCAAGCGCATCGCTAGCCTATTGCTTGCGCCTTGGGCGAACTTAAACCTCAATCAGCTCAAAGCTGGTGGTAATTTCTGCGGTCTTGGCCAACATGATGCTGGCAGAGCAATATTTATCGTGGCTCATGGCTACGGCGCGCTCAATGGCCGAAAATGGAATGCCTTTGCCCTTGACGGTAAAGTGCATGTGAATTTTTGTAAACACTTTGGGGTCGGTGTCAGCCCTTTCTGAGGTGAGTTTCACGGAGCAGCCCTGCACGTCGTGGCGGCCACGCTTCAAAATCAAAACCACATCGTAGGCAGTGCAAGCGCCGGTTCCCGCCAACACGGTTTCCATGGGGCGAGGCGCCAAGTTTTGCCCACCGTTTTCAGGTTTGGCCGCGTCTGGCGCACCATCCATCATGAGTACATGGCCACTGCCTGTTTCGGCCACAAAACCCATGCCTGAGCGCGTGCCTGAAGCGCCGGTCCAGCTAACTGTACATTCCATTTTGGTGAATTCTTTCTTCAAATATTCAAGATTAACCAGACTGCCATCGTAAAGCTTTTGAAAAGCTGTTGCACTGCAACATTTTTTATGTAGAATTTCGAACAGTCGTGCTTTTTTACCTCATCAAGCACGAGCCTTTTGTCTCCTCCACCCTCCGAAAAGGTGGATTTGCCCCGAGCCGCAAGGCCCGGGGCATTTTTTTCGCCCGCTATCATTCGGGTATGACTTCGAAAAATCTCAAACCTTCCGATTACCTGAAAAAAATTCTGAACGCACGCGTTTATGACGTGGCCACGGAATCGGCTTTGGAGCCTGCCAAGAATTTAAGCAAACGCCTGAACAACACCGTTTTGCTTAAGCGTGAGGACCAACAGGCTGTGCACAGTTTCAAGCTGCGCGGTGCCTACAACAAAATGGCCCACCTCTCGCCTGCCCAACTGAAAAAGGGCGTCATTTGCGCTTCGGCAGGCAATCATGCACAAGGTGTGGCCTTGGGTGCCAGCAAACTTGGCTGCCGCGCCGTCATTGTGATGCCCACCACCACGCCGCAAATGAAAATAGAAGCCGTGAAAGCTTTGGGCGGTGAAGTGGTCTTGGTTGGGGACAGTTACTCAGACGCATTCAAGCACGCCACGATGCTTGAAAAAAAATTGGGCATGACATTCGTGCACCCCTTTGACGATCCAGAAGTCATTGCCGGCCAAGGCACCATTGCCATGGAAATGTTGCGCCAGCATCAAGGCCGCTTGGATGCTGTGTTTGTGGCCATTGGCGGTGGCGGCCTCATTTCAGGCGTAGCCAATTACATCAAAGCGGTGCGCCCCGATATCAAAGTCATTGGTGTTCAGATGAACGACTCGGACGCCATGATTCAATCTGTGAATGCCAAAAAACGCGTCACCTTGAACGATGTGGGTTTGTTCTCAGACGGCACGGCGGTGAAGCTGGTGGGTGAAGAAAGTTTCCGCGTGACACGCAACTTGGTCGACGACTACATGACTGTGGACACCGATGCAGTGTGTGCGGCCATCAAAGATGTGTTTGTAGACACTCGCTCCATTGTGGAACCAGCGGGCGCCTTGGCAGTGGCAGCCATCAAGCAGTATGTGGCCAAACACAAAACCAAAGGCGAAACCTACGCGGCTATTTTATGTGGCGCCAACATGAACTTTGACCGCTTGCGCTTTGTGGCGGAGCGCGCAGAAGTTGGCGAAGAACGCGAAGCCATTTTTGCAGTCACTATGCCTGAAGAGCGCGGTAGCTTCAAACGTTTTTGCGAGCTCATAGGAAATTTACCAGGCGGCCCTCGCAATGTGACGGAATTTAACTACCGCATCAGCGATGCTGCCAAAGCACATGTGTTTGTGGGCCTCACCACACAAGGGGCGGGCGAGAGCACCAAGATTTCCAACAACTTCAAAAAACACGGTTTTCAAAACTTGGACTTGACGCAAGATGAATTGGCCAAAGAACACATTAGGCACATGGTGGGTGGGCACACCAGTTTGGCGAAAAACGAACGCCTGATGCGCTTTGTTTTCCCAGAGCGTCCCGGCGCTTTGCTCAAATTCTTGAACCTGATGCGCCCAGGCTGGAACATTAGCCTGTTTCACTATCGCAACCAAGGGGCTGATTACGGCCGCATTTTGGTGGGCTTGCAAGTGCCTGAAAAAGACGACAAGGCTTTCGATAAATTCTTGAGCACTTTGGGCTACCCTTGGGTGGAAGAAACACTCAATCCGGTCTACAGAATGTTCTTGCAGCAGTCTGCTTAAATTCAGCAGGAAAAAGGGCTTATTTTCTAACCGCGATGGCTTAGTTTTCGGCTTTGGGCAGTTCCAAAGTTACAGTGGGTGTGTCTTGTTGGCTAGGCGCCAATCGAGCGAGCCTGTGCCCCACGGAATGCAAAACCCAACCTGGCGCCACAGTTTGGCCAGGCAAGTAGGCCTTGGGCGGCTGGCCATCTACCGCCAACAAAGCACTGCCACGACCAGAAGCGCCGGCCACCACACCCAACAAAGACCATTGATGGTCTGAAGCCGCACCAGCATTGGCAACAGACTGGCTTTCTGTGGCTTTAGGCGCCCCTAAGGCAGCAGCCACATGACTGCTTTGAATGGCATTTTGAGCCGATTGAAAGGCCGAAACTTGCGAGGCATTGGGCACCGCCGAAGGGGGCACAGAAATGCTTTGAATTTGTAAAACCCAGACGACGGCAGTGTAGGCGACCAAAGCCCCAAGCCCCAACGCGCAAAGCGCGGGCCAATAGGATTTGGAGGGGCCTTGAATGACTTGTAACATGACAGGATTATGATGGAGAAGTGTGAGAAAAAGCAGAGAGCATTTTTGCAATGAAATTAGAAAACCCAAATTCAACCTCCGATGTTCAAACTTTGAACACCACCACGCCACCGAAACACAGCCTCGCTAGAAAACAGCGCGGCTTCACTTTGATTGAGTTGATGGTGGTTCTGGCCATCATTGGCATCTTGGCGGCCTTGGTGGTGCCCAGTGTTTTAGGCCGTGCCGACGATGCTCGCGTCACAGCAGCGCGAACCGACGTGGGCAATTTGGCCCAGGCCCTGAAACTCTACAAGCTCGACAACCAGCGCTTTCCAACTGCCGAGCAAGGTTTGCAAGCTTTGGTGGCCAGGCCTTCAGCCGAGCCCGTGCCCAACAATTGGAAAAGCTACTTAGACAAATTACCTGCCGATCCTTGGGGCAGGCCTTATCAATACCTCAATCCTGGCCTGAAGGGCGAGGTCGACGTCATGTCGTGGGGCGCAGATGGTCAATCGGGCGGTGAAGGCGTGAATGCCGACATTGGCAGCTGGCAATAAATTCAGATGCGTGCCTCACATGGCTTCACCTTAATTGAATTGCTGGTGGTCATTGCGCTGATTGCCATAAGCACTGCCGCAGTCAGCTTCAGTTTGCGCGACTCTGCTAACACCGTGCTAGAGCGAGATGCAGAGCGTTTGGCGGCCCTGTTTGAATCGGCAAGAGCCAGGTCCAGAGCCAGCGGTGTGCCCGTCAAATGGCACCCCCAACCACTCAACAACAGCGGCAGCCCAAGCGCTTTTGTCTTTGAAGGTTTGCCACCCCAAACACTGTCTGATCAATGGCTGTCGCCGCAAATTCAAGTGGCCTCCAACGCTTTGGTGGTCTTAGGCCCCGACCCCATCATCGGCCCTCAAAGCGTGGCACTTCGTTTGAAAGATTTGCAGCTTTGGGTTAGCACCGATGGGCTTAGACCCTTTTCAGTCAAGCGAGCAGCGCCGTGAATTTCCCTTCTGCCCCTTTGCGACTAAGGTCACAAACGAGTCAAGGCTTTACCCTCATAGAAGTGTTGGTCGCTTTGGGCATTGTGGCCATTGCGCTCATGGCGGGTTTGCGCTCTACCGATGCACTGAGCAGAAATGCTTCGCGCCAATCCACACAATGGTTGGCGCAAATTTGTGCTGAAAACGAGTTCAGTCGTTTGCGCTTGTCTAGGCAAGTACCACCCGTTGGCGAAAGCAGCGCTACCTGCCTACAAGCCGGTTTAGATTTGCAAGTGAATTTGTCGGTGCAAGTCACACCCAATCCCAATTTCAGGAGGGTCGACGCACGGGTTGTTCAAGGCAATGGTTTAGACAGCACGCCCCTGCTTCAACTCTCGACGGTCATGGGGCGCTATTGATGTCAAGCAAGCATTCGAAGTTCAATGCACCTAAGCTCAAAGCCATTGCCGGTTTTACTTTGATAGAAGTACTGGTGGCCAGCGCCATTTTGGCGCTCATGGCCCTCATTTCTTGGCGCGGCTTGGATGGCATGTCCAAAGCGCAAGTGGCATTGCAAACACGCAGCGATGCCAGCCAAACATGGCAAGTCGGTTTGGCGCAATGGCGCACCGATCTTGACAACATGGTGACTTTGCAAAACACCCCAGCACTCGACTGGGACGGCCGTGTGCTGCGCATCACACGGCAGCATTCACAAGACCCACAAGCAGGCATGCAAGTGGTGGCGTGGACCCTTGGCAATGGCCAATGGACACGTTGGCAATCGGCCCCACTTACCCAGCGCGATGCTTGGGCACAAGCCTGGACTCAAGCGCAGGTATGGGGCGAATCGGCAGGCAACCCCATGCCCAACAATGCGCATGAAGTCTTGGTTCATGCCATTCGCAGTTGGCAAATTTATTACCACCGCGACGGTGCTTGGAGCAACCCTCTCTCAAGCGCCGCCAACACCGCTGGTACCAATCAATCTAGCAACTCGGCTAACTTGCCTGAAGGTATTCGCGTGGTCATTGATTTGACTGAGAACGCGCTGGTGCAAGGCAAATTGACATTGGATTGGGTGCGGCCCACTTTCACGGTGGCAAAGCAATGAGCATGTTGCACATGCCCACAAGCCCTAAAGCTCAAAGCGGCGCCGCTTTGATCAGTGCCATGCTGGTTGTCACCTTAGTGGCCACCCTGGCCAGTGTGGCGCTGTGGCAGCAATGGCGGCATGTGGAAGTAGAAAGTGCAGAACGGCACAGGGTTCAGTCATCTTGGCTTTTAAATGGGGCTTTAGATTGGTCTAGGCTGATCTTGCGAGAAGATGCCTTGGCGGGGGTGGCAGGAAATACAGCCAATACAGGCGGCGCCAGCAGCAGTGCAGACCATTTGGCTGAGCCTTGGGCATTGCCTTTGAAGGAGGCCAAACTGTCGACATTTTTGGCACAAGATCAGCAGCTGCGCGAGGGCGACCCTGAAGTCTTTTTGTCGGGCCAAATCACCGATGCACAGAGCCGCATCAATTTGACAAATTGGTTTGAGGCAAACGACGGCAAAGTTGGCACTCAAATGAATGAACCGATGCAAGTTGCCCTTGTTCGGCTTTTCAATGTCTTGAATTTGCCCCGCTCTGAATTGGAAAGGCTGGCTCAAGGATGGAAAACTGCAGCCCAATCAGCCCGCTTGGCAAAATCTGAAATAGGGCAAGCCCCCGTTGGCATGGTCAGCCAAGCAGCCTTGTTGCCCCAGCAAATCACACAATTACAGTGGCTTGGGCTTAGCCAAGAAAGCTTACAAAGATTAGCCCCCTTTGTGACTATCTTGCCGCAAACCACCCCCGTCAATCTGAATACGGCTAGCGCTGAGGTCATTTACGCCACGATACCGGGTTTAGATCTTGCCGTTGCGCAAAAGTTTGTTCAGCAACGCGCTAGAGCGCACTTCAGCAACTTAGCGGACGCCAGCAAGGCTTTGGGCGGCAAATCACTGGAGGGGCGTTGGCACTCCGTGGGGTCGCGTTATTTTGAAGTTTGGGGGCGTTTGCGCATGGAAGATCGCACGCAAGAGGAAACTGCACTGATTTTTCGAGATGCTGGCAACGTCACTTTTGTTTGGCGTCAAAAAATTGCTGGAATACTCCCCCCTTCTAATGGTGAGTCGCTTCTACAATCAAGTCAGCCATGAGTACTCAAATTTTCACGTTGCCGTTTCGCTCTGAAAACGGTGCAGCCTACCCGCACACGGTCTTGTCGACCCAAACGGCTGGCGCGCGCGACAAAGAAATTTGGGCCATCGTACCCGCTGAAGCCATCTCTTGGCACCGCGTGACTTTGCCCGCAGGCCTTCAAAGACAACCGAGCCGTATGGTCGCTGCACTGCAAAGTTTGATGGAAGAGCCTTTGTTAGATGACCCAGAGCTCTTGCATTTGTCTTTGCAACCCGAATGGGAAAGCAATGCCTCAGCATGGGTAGCCGCTTGCAACAAGTCTTGGCTGAAGCAGCATTTGTCGCATCTGCAAGCCATGGGCCATGTGGTTCATCGCATCGTGCCAGAGTGGGCGCCTAGCCACCTGCCTGGCGTGGTAACTGCTTGGGTGAGCGGCACACCAGAAAATGCATGGTTGTGGGTTAGCGATGCGCAAGGCGCCTGGCGCTTGCCTCTTCAAGCTGGCGTGAATTTTTGGATCGAAAAACTAAAGTCTGCCACCAGCACAAAAGAACTCCCTGCCAATGTCCTAATTCAAGCAGAACCTGCAGTGGCTGAACTTGCACAAAAAGCTTTGCGCCAATTGCAAAGCTTTCATCAAACAGACACAACGGGCCGCTTGGCCACCTGGCGTGTTGAAGTGGTCACAGCTTTACAACGTTACGCACAAGCTGCAGCCGCCAATTGGGATTTGGCTCAGTTTGAATTTGCAGCACACGGATCTGCACGCTGGCTTCAAAAAGCCAATCGCATTTGGCAAACTTTTGCCAAGAGCCCCGCTTGGCAAGCCGCCCGCTGGAGTCTTGCATTGCTGGTTTTAGCGCAGTTCATTGGCTTGAATGTCGCCGCGTGGCAACTCAATGCCCAAGCCAAACTGCAACGCGATTTACAAAAAACCATCCTGACACAAACCTTTCCCAATGTCACGGTAGTCGACGCCCCGTTGCAAATGGCCAAAGAACTTGAACGTTTGCAACGCAATTCAGGGGCAACTTCGCCACGCGATTTGGAATGGGTATTGCAGTCTGTTGGCGCCGCATTGCCCGCGGGCCAAAACATTTCCAATGTTGACTTCCAAGTACAAGGCAATGGCGAAACTCGGCTTCAAGGCTTGCAGTTGTCAGAGTCTCAAAGTGCAGCCTTTGCGCAAGCACTTCGCATGCAAGGACTGGATGCTCAAGCCAATGGCGCGCAATGGCGCATTGTGGGCCAGAAGGCAGGTTTATGAGCATGAAATATTTAAGCAGCTTTCAAGCCTTGCCCCAAAAAGATCGTCAGCGACTTGTAGCCTTGGGCCTCGTCTTGTTGGCGCTCATGCTTTGGACATGGAACCTCGCACCTGCATTGAAAACTTTGCGTGAAGTGCCGCTTCAATTGACCCAACTGCAAGACCAAACCCAAAAATTGAAGCTGATGCAAGCACAAGCGCAAGCTTTTCAAAAGTCACCGCGCCTTCCAACAAGAGAAGCCGGCTTGCTCCTTCAAAAAGCTGCAGCAGAAACTTTAGCGAGCGGCGCGCGACTCAACATCGAAGGCACGCGCGCCACTTTGACGCTCAGCAGTGTTTCAGCCGAATCATTGGCGCAGTTTTTAGCCGTGGTCCGAACGCAGGCCCAAGTTTTGCCTATTGAAGCGCATCTTCAAAAATTCTCTGACCCTGCCGCAACCCAAAAAACAGCAGCACCAGAACTTTGGCGTGGCACTATGGTGTTGAGCTTGCCAGGCGGATAATCATGGCCACACTGCAATCTACACACACACACAGCACTTGGGCATGGGCCATCTTTGGCGCAGCGCTTGGTGGATTTTTGGCTTTGCTTGTTCATTTGCCGGCGCAGTGGTTGGCACAAGTGGTGTCCAAGGCCACGCAAGGCCAAGTGCAACTTCAAGAAGCACAGGGTTCTGTTTGGCAAGGCTCTGGCAAATTGGTGTTAACAGGCGGTGAAGGCAGTCGCGATGCTTTGGCTTTGCCTGGACGTATTCATTGGCAAACAGCTTTAGCCTTCAGGGATGTTCAAGGGCCCACATTCAATTTGAATTTGAATGCGACTTGTTGCATGACACAAGCTGTGCAGTTGTCCTTTCAAGCTGCAGAGCGCTTTAGCACCTGGCAATTGCAAATCAAAGACCACCGCTCGCAATGGCCAGCACAACTTTTGAGTGGCTTGGGTGCGCCCTGGAACACGCTACAGCCCGAAGGCAACTTGATTCTCGAAACCAATCAATTGCAAGTGCATTTTCAAGCGGCTGGCACTTGGCTTCAAGGTGGCCTCACACTGACCGCAGAAAACATGTCCTCCAAGCTGAGTACGCTGCAACCCATGGGCACCTATCGGATTCAATTGGGCGGCAGTTCAGTGCCCAACACTTTGCCATCGCTGACCTTGACCACCCAGACGGGCAGCTTGCTGTTAAGCGGCCAAGGCCAGTGGCAAGGAACAAGACTTCAATTTCGAGGCGAAGCCTCTGCAGTGCCTGAGCACGCAGCAGCTTTGTCAAATTTGCTGAACATCATCGGACGACGCCAAGGGGCGCGCAGCTTGCTTTCACTGGGTTGAACATCATGGCTTCAAGAATTTCAGATTACACAAAAATAGCACAACACAAGCTTATGCGAACATGGCTAGTCGGCCTTGGCTTGAGTTTGCCTTTGCTGTTGTTGACCGGTCAAGCTTGGTCTCAAGCACCCAAACCCAGCTCAAAGACAAGCACCAGCAAGAAGACACCAGAGCCTGTCACCTTGAATTTCGTCAATGCAGAAATTGATGCTGTGGCCAAAACTTTGGCCACCTTGTCAGGCCACAACGTGGTGGTGGATCCACGCGTGAAGGGCAACATTACCCTGACCAGCAATGTCCCAGTTTCCCCTTCAGAAGCCCTTAGATTGTTTGCTGCACAACTGCGCACTCAAAGCTTTGCACTGGTAGATTCGGCTGGTTTGTATTTGGTTGTGCCAGAGGCCGACGCCAAGCTTCAAAGTGCTGGCGTTTCGGCTGGCGCAGTGCCCACTTCCAACGGTCAAATTGTCACGCAAATTTTTCAGCTGAACCATGAAAACGCCAACAACTTGGTACCCATTCTGAGGCCACTCATTAGCCCCAACAACACCATCAACGTCAACCCAGGCACCAACGCCTTGATCATCACTGACTATGCCGACAATTTGCAGCGCATGGCTCGCATCATTGCAGCGTTGGATGTGGCCAACGCAACGGGCGTTGAAGTGATTGCTTTGAAGCACGCATTGGCCACTGATTTGGTCCCAATGCTTCAGCGCTTGCTAGATTCAGGTGCAGCCAGTGGCGCAGCGCCTACAGCGCCATCAACAGGTCAATCAGACACACCATTGAAGACCACCGTGATGGCCGAGGCGCGCAGCAACTCTCTTATTTTGCGGGCTGCCAATGCCGCGCGCATGGCCTTGGCCAGATCCTTGGTGGCACAACTTGACCAACCTTCAGCATCAGGCCCCAATGCGGCCAGCGGCAATATTCATGTGGTGTATTTAAAAAACGCTGACGCCACCAAACTGGCTGCCACTTTGCGTGCCGCACTGACTGCGCAAGGCAGCGCAAGTGCCAATGCTAGCGGCACTGCTACGTCAGCCACCACCACCATGTCGAACAACACTGGCGCAGCGTCAGGTGGCGCCAACGCAAGCTTTAACGCAGCTGGAGGGCAGCCTTCTACGGGCGGTCAAATTCAAGCCGACCCCTCTACCAATGCCCTCATCATCACAGCGCCTGAACCGCAATACCGTCAGTTGCGAGCTGTCATTGAAAAGTTAGATGCTCGGCGTGCGCAGGCGTTTGTCGAAAGTTTGATTGCCGAAGTCAGTGCAGAAAAAGCTGCCGAATTTGGTGTGCAATGGCAAGGCTCTGTTGGTGGCAAAGGCGACAGCAACATTGGCCTCTTGGGCACCAACTTCAAGGTGGGCGGCGCCAACCTTATTTCTTTGGCAACCCAAGGCGCCAGCGGCACTGTGGCTCCCTCTTCAGGCTTGAACATGGGAGTTGCGCACAACACCAACGGCACCTATGTGTTGGGATTCTTAGCCAGGTTTTTGCAGTCCACAGGCGATGGCAATGTGCTTTCAACGCCAAACCTCTTAACCCTAGACAACGAAGAAGCCAAAATTGTCATTGGTCAAAACGTGCCGTTTGTAACGGGGCAGTACACCAGCAACAATGCCAACAACGGCTCTGTGAATCCTTTTCAAACCATTGAGCGAAAAGATGTGGGCCTGACTTTGCGAGTGAAGCCTCAGATCAGTGAAAAAGGCACGATCAAACTGCAAATTTATCAAGAAGTAAGCAGGCTAGACGCTGCATCTATTTATTCCTCTACGGGTTTGATTACAAATAAACGCTCTATTGAGTCTACCGTCCTAGTAGACGATGGATCTATTGTTGTATTGGGCGGACTTTTACAAGATGAATATGGCAGCAATGAAGAACGTGTTCCTGGACTAGGAGACCTTCCTATCTTCGGTAACTTGTTTAAAGCTGAGTCAAGAAGCAGAAAGAAAACGAACCTTATGGTTTTTCTCCGACCGGTTGTTGTGCGCGATGGCTCATCGACAGAGACTTTCTCTCTTGACCGTTATGAACAAATGCGCAGTATTCAAATTGAATCTCAACCAAAAGCAGGGCCCGGTCTACCAGCTTTGGGAGCGCCGATTTTGCCAAATGTCAAAAGCAATCCTTGAGAATTGAAGCAATTAACTTATATGACTCGTCGGTACCCACTTCCCTATGCTTTTGCAAGCAGCACCCAAATACTTTTGGAAGATGATGGGTCTCGAGTCTCGTTATGGCTTAGTTCTGATAGCGTGTCTAACGCAATTTCTGAAGTGATGCGTAGATGGGGTCACGCTAACCCTTCTATTGAGATTTTGTTTGAAGAAAATATTCAGCTAAAAAAACGAATCAACCAAGCATACACCGCCCAGTTTGGCTCATATGAATCGAGTGCCGCCGATGTCGTCAGTGAGGTAGAGTCTGCTGCCGATTTGTCACGCATGATGCAAGAACTGCCAGCAGTAGAAGACTTGCTGGAAACCAGTGACGATGCCCCCATCATTCGCATGCTGAACGCACTTCTCACGCAAGCCGCACGCGATGGTGCCAGCGACATTCACATTGAGCCTTACGAGCGGCACTCAAGTGTGCGGTTTAGAGTCGATGGCAACTTGCGTGAAGTGGTTCAACCCAATCGCGCTCTTCATGCCGCCCTGATTTCGCGTTTAAAAATCATGGCAGAACTTGACATTGCAGAAAAGCGTTTACCGCAAGACGGCCGTATCAGCTTGCGTTTGGGTTCTCGCGCTGTCGATGTTCGTGTGTCTACGCTGCCAAGTGCCCATGGCGAACGTGCTGTGTTGCGCTTGCTAGACAAATCTGAAAGCCGCTTAAGCTTGGCGTCTGTGGGCATGCAAGGTGCTACTTTGCAGCGTTTTGAACAATTGGTTACCCAACCCCACGGCTTGATTTTGGTCACGGGGCCAACCGGCTCTGGTAAAACCACCACGCTGTATGCCGCCCTTCAAAGCTTAGACGCAATGGGCAGCAACATCATGACGGTAGAAGACCCCATTGAATATGAGTTGGCAGGTGTTGGCCAAACTCAGGTGAATGCCAAAATTGATTTGACATTTGCCAAAGCGCTGCGGGCTATTTTGCGGCAAGACCCCGACATCATCATGATTGGTGAAATTCGCGATTTTGAAACGGCTCAAATTGCCATTCAGGCTTCCATGACGGGCCACTTGGTCTTGGCCACTTTGCACACCAACGATGCCGCCAGCGCTGTGACACGCCTTACCGACATGGGCATTGAACCTTTCCTGCTCAGCTCTTCTTTGCTAGGTGTTTTGGCACAGCGTCTGGTTCGAAAAGTTTGCACGCATTGTGCAGGCGAAGGGTGTGCGCAATGCGGTCAAACGGGTTATGCCGGACGCACAGGGATTTTTGAATTGCTTGTTACCGACGATGCTTTGCGTGCTCAAATTCACGCCAAGCAATCTGAAGCCAGTCTTCGTGACGCTGCAGTGGCAGGCGGCATGGTGCTCATGCGGGAAGATGGTGGGCGCTTGGTTCAGTTGGGTATCACAAGTGCTGAAGAACTATTGCGCGTGACCCGCGACTGAATGCTCTTTAAAAGATCATCATTCCATGCCTGCCTATTCTTTTGAAGCCCTGCAAAACGATGGCGCCTTGCGCAAAGGCGTGGTCGAGGCCGATAGCGCCAAAGCCGCCCGAACACAACTGCGGGCTCAGTCTTTGGTGCCATTGAGCGTTCAAGCCTTGGCACAAGGCGCTTCAGACAAGCGCAGTATTTGGCAATACAACATTGGTTCAAGTCGCTGCTTTTCTCCCAATGCGCTGGCCGTTTGGACGCGACAACTCGCCAGCCTGGTGGGCAGCGGCCTTCCCTTAGAACGCGCATTGGCTGCACTGAGCGATGAAGCTGAATCAGAGAAACAAGCGCATTTGGTCGCCAACCTCAGGGCCGAAGTCAATGCCGGCTTGGGCTTGGCCAAAGCCATGGCGCAGCACCCTTCCGAATTCTCTGCGCTTTACACTGCGGTCATTGGCGCTGGTGAGCAAGGTGGCAATTTAGGCGCGGTGCTGGGGCAGTTGGCCGACGACTTGCAAGATCAGCAAACACTCAAAGCCAAGCTCTTGAGTGCCTCTTTGTATCCCGCCATCGTCAGCGCCATTGCCTTGCTCATTGTGATTTTTTTGCTCAGCACAGTCGTGCCGCAAGTAGCCCAAGTTTTCTCTGGCAATCAAAGAAAACTGCCTACCCTCACGCTCATCATGTTGGCACTCAGCGATTTTGTGCGTAACCATGGTTGGACTGTGGCCGTTCTCTTGGTGTTGGCATGGTTGGGCTTTCGCCAAGCCATGAAACAGCCCAACTTGCGCGTGCAATTTGATGCTGCGTTTTTGCGCCTGCCCATTTTGGGTCGATTGGCCACCGGCTACAACACGGCCAGGTTTGCCAGTACGCTGGCCATGCTCACGGGCGCAGGCGTACCCATCTTAAAAGCCATGCAGTCGGCGGCAGATACTTTGTCTAACCAAGCCATGCGTGAAGATGTACTAGATGCCTTGGTCTTGGTGCGCGAGGGCGCGCCCTTGGCCATGGCGATGGGCCAGAAAAAACGTTTTCCAAGTTTGCTGGCCATGTTTGCTAGGCTGGGCGAGCAAACAGGCCAACTGCCTCTTATGTTGCAGCGCGCAGCCCAACAACTTTCTGCAGATGTCCAGCGTAGAGCTTTGGCATTGGCCACCATTCTTGAGCCTTTGCTCATTGTGGCCATGGGCGGAGTTGTCATGCTCATTGTGTTGGCCGTACTCATGCCCATCATGGAATTGAATCAATGGGTTCGTTAAGAAGGAGCTTCACATGCCAGTCAGCTTAGACGGAAAATTGGTGGTGGCGATATCGTCGCGCGCCTTGTTTGACTTTGAAGAAGAGAATTTGGTTTTTGAGCAAAACGATGACCGCGCCTACATGAAGTTGCAGTTGGAACGACTGGAAGAACCTGCCAAACCAGGCGTGGCTTTTTCTTTGGTTAAAAAACTCTTAGCCTTCAACGATGCCACAACCCAAAGGGTCGAGGTGGTCATCTTGTCGCGCAACGATCCTGTCTCGGGCATGCGTGTGTTCCGATCGGCGCAGCACTATGGCCTGTCCATTCAACGTGGCAGTTTTACCCGTGGTCAGTCGCCATGGCGGTATTTAAAACCGCTCAATGCCAATTTATTTTTATCAACCCATCTCTCCGATGTTCGCGCGGCCTTGGATGCGGGCGTTCCTGCTGCTCAGGTCTATCCTCATTCTGCGCATGCATCTGAAGCGCACCCCCATGAAGTACGAATTGCATTTGACGGCGATGCGGTCTTGTTTTCCGATGAAGCAGAGCGTGTTTTTCAATCGCAAGGTTTGTCCGCATTTCAAGCGCATGAACATGCCAAGGCCTCACAACCCTTGTTGGCTGGGCCTTTCAAACCTTTGCTGGCCGCCCTTCAAAGGCTACAGCAAGAAGGAACACCAGCCATCCGGGTCAGAACGGCGCTGGTCACGGCGCGCAGTGCGCCCGCTCACGAACGCGCCATTCGCACCTTGATGCAGTGGAACATTGAGGTGGATGAGGCCATGTTCTTGGGCGGCTTGCCCAAAGGAGAATTTCTCAAAGAATTTGAGCCCGACTTTTTCTTTGACGATCAAACGGGCCACATTGAATCTGCAGCGCAGCATGTACCGGCAGGTCATGTGGCCAGTGGCATTAGCAATCCGCCTACAAGCGGTGTGCCATTGGGGGAATCTAAGAAATGAACTTCAAGTTTCTGAAGAATTTAGGGCGCTAGGCTCTTCTTTTCTGCGGCCTTCACGTCTTGCAATCCAAACGGTAGAGACCAGAATGACAGCGGCACCCAACCAAGTCCATTGACTTGGAAAATCGCCAAATACCAGCCATCCCAAGAGGGAGGCCCAGACCAAGTCCAAGAACCTGAGAGATTGCGTGGCAGATATATCGGCCACACTGAAAGCTTTTGTCAGGCTGTAGTGACCAATCGTGCCCAACACGCCTGCCACCATAAAGCCACTCCATTGCCAAAGCGTAGGCGCTTGCCAATTCATCAGCGCCAAAGGCAAACTGAACAAGGTGACTGTGATTGATTGCCACATCACAATGACACCTGGCTTTTCTGTTCGGGTGAGATGCTTGGTCATGAGACACGAGGCAGCAAACACAGGCGATGAAGCCAGCATGACCAAGTTGTACCAACCCCCTGTGCCCGACAAGTTGGGCACCACCACCACCAAAACGCCTGCAAAGCCAATCGCTGCCGCGATCCATCGGTCTTTGCGCATAGGCTCACCCAAAAACCACGCGGCACCCAGCATGATGAAAATAGGACCGGTGAAGCCAATGG
>CAXNGF010000011.1:0-17722 GCA_964201905.1 Limnohabitans sp.
CCAAACGGCTGAGTGGATTGAGGCACAAAAAGTCGCTGGCCTCAGCTTGGAAATTTTGCGCTTGCCGGGCCGCACACCCGTTTTGTTTTTTGACATTCCCGCCACGCGTGCTGCATCTGAAGGTTCTGGTCAAACAGTTTTGATGTATGGCCACTTAGACAAACAGCCCGAGTTCAGTGGCTGGCGAAATGACTTAGGCCCTTGGACGCCCAAATACGAAAACGGCAAACTCTATGGTCGTGGTGGTGCAGATGACGGCTATGCAGCCTATGCCAGCATTGCTGCTGTTCAGGCTTTGAAAAATCAAAACACGCCACACCCCCGCATACTGGGTTTGATAGAAACGTGCGAAGAGTCGGGGTCCTACGATTTGTTGCCCCACATCGATGCGCTGCGTCCTCGCTTGGGCGATGTTGGCTTGGTCATTTGTTTAGACAGTGGCGCTGGCAACTACGATCAGTTGTGGCTGACCACCAGTTTGCGCGGCATGGCCAGTGGCACTTTGAAGGTAGAAATTTTGACAGAAGGCATTCACTCTGGAGATGCTTCTGGCTTGGTGCCATCCAGCTTTCGCATCATGCGACAGGTATTGGATCGTTTGGAAGACAGCAAGTCGGGTCGACTGTTGCCCGCCAGCTTTCACTGCGAAGTGCCTGCCGATCGTTTGACACAAGCCAAAGCCACCGCTGGTATTTTGGGAGATGAAGTTTACAAACGTTTTCCTTGGGCTCACTACGACTGCGGTGGCTCCACCACCTTTGCGTTGCCCACCACCACCGATCCTTTGCAGGCCTTGCTCAACCGCACCTGGACACCGACACTGAGCGTCACCGGCGCCGAAGGTTTTCCTACATTAGAAAATGCAGGCAATGTGTTGCGTCCATACACAGCCTTCAAGCTGAGCTTGCGCTTGCCACCTTTGGTCGACGCAGCAATGGCCGTAGCTGAAATGAAAGCATTGTTGGAAGACAACGCGCCTTACCAAGCGCGTGTGACTTTTGAATCCAACGGCGGCGCTACCGGTTGGAACGCACCCAGCAGCACCCAGTGGTTTGAAAACGCCCTGCAAAGCGCCAGCCAATCTCACTTTGGCGCATCAGTGGGCTATATCGGTCAGGGCGGCACCATCCCCCTCATGAGCATGTTGAGCCAAGGTTTCCCAACAGCGCAAATGATGGTCTGTGGCGTGCTGGGGCCGAAAAGCAATGCGCACGGCCCCAACGAATTTTTGCATGTGCCTTATGCCAAAAAACTCACCGCTTCGGTGGCGGAAGTCATGGCTTCGATGCCCTGAAATCTGAGTTCAAGTTGCGGTTTGGTTTTTGCGCAACCAGTACAGCCACATCATGGCAAACGCTGTGAGTGCCACAGGCACCACTGAGCCATAGTTCAGCCAAGTCCAGCCTTTTGTGGTCACCAGCGCACCCGAGGCAAACGAGGTTATGGCCATGGTGGCAAAGACACAGAAATTAATGGCCGCTTGGCCGCGGTCTTTCTCTTCAGGCCGCCACGCCGTCATAGCCAGGGTGGTGCTGCCTGTGAAAATAAAGTTCCAGCCGACACCCAGCACAAACAAAGCCAATACAAATTGATGCAGCTCTGTGCCCGAAAGCGCTATGGCGATGCAGACAAAGTTGAGAATGACGCCCAGCGACATGATTTGCAAGACACCAAATTTCTTGATCAGGTGGCCAGTGAAAAAGCCAGGCGCAAACATACCAATGACGTGCCACTCCAAAACCAATGCAGCATCACTGAACTGATAGCCGCACACTTGCATGGCCAGCGGTGTCGCGGCCATCAACAAATTCATCACGCCATAACTGAGCGCTGCTGCGGCTGCGGCCACAATGAAAACCGGTTGTTTCATGATCTCGCTTAAGGGGCGACCTTCTGCGCTGCCTTTGACTTTCTCCACCACAGGCGGAAACTTCACAAAGTGCATCAGCACCATGCCCAATACCGCTACGGCTGTGAGGGCCACATAAGCGCCCATGAAAGGCGTTTCAAACCAGCCTTTGCTTTGAGAGGCCAAATTGGGGCCCACGATAGCGCCAATCAAGCCACCCGCCATGACCCATGAAACTGCTTTTTCTCGGAAGGAGGCCTCAGCCAACTCAGCGGCGGCAAATCGGTAAAGTTGTCCGTTGGCGCTGTAATAACCCGCCACCACCGTTGCCAAAACCAACAGCTCAAAGTTGTGCGTGTGCGCCGCATAAGCACACAAGACGGCCGACAACAAACCCACCAACAAACCCAACTGGAAGGACACTCTGCGGCCCCACTTGGCTTGTGACTTGGCCACTAGGCCCGTCGACAAAGCACCGCCCACCACATAACCCATGACCGGCAGCGTGGCCATCCATCCAACGGGCGCAAGGCTTAAACCGACAAGGCCATTGATTGCGATGAAGGTGACGTTGTTGGTGAGAAACAGCCCTTGGCACAAAGCCAGCAACAGAAGATTGGAGTTCATACACCGGAGTGTATCTATTCCCAGCAATTTAGTGCGGATAAAACGGCGACAGGCGCTGTTTCAGCGCGCAACACCCTGCACCCTAAGCTCACAGGCAAAAACCCTGACGCAATGGCTTGTGCTTCTTCTGCAGGACTCAAACCACCTTCGGGCCCGCTGAGCAAAATGAGCTCGCTCGTCTTTGCCTGGCCCTTGTCATTGGCAGTTTTGAGCGTCTGCATCATTTCTTGAAGCGACCGGGTGCCAGGTGACAAAGACAAAACCCATCGCGCAGCTTGCGCTGGCGCGGCAGACAATTGCGCAATGGCTTGAGACAGATTGACGGGTGAGCTCACATGCAAAACACGGTTGCGGCCACACTGCTCACTAGAAGCCACCGCAATGGCTTGCCAATGTGCCAGTTTTTTATCTGCACGTTCACCCTTGAGTTTCAAAACACTGCGCTCGGCAGTGATGGGCAACAGTGTGCTGGCGCCTAATTCGGTGGCCTTTTCAAGCAACCAATCCATGCGTTCGTTGGCCGTGATACCTGACCACAAATTGACGCGACTGTTTAACTCACGCTCTATGTTGTTTTGCTCACCCACCCGCACAGACACCTCACTGCGTCCCATGTGCGTGATAAGGGCTTTGAACTCGCCGCCTTGGCCATTGAAAAGGGTGATTTGATCATTGGGTTGGAGCCTCAGAACTTGCACATGCCTTGCAGTACCAGCAGGCAAACTCAATTCTTCCCCTTGATTTAAGGCTGTTGGGCAATGAAAGCGAGGCGTGCTTGACATCCGGTGTTCACTTTCAAAAATTACAAGCGACCAAACGCAAAGCCCGTTACGCCGTCCTTGCCTTCGACTTCCTCGATCAGGCGAAGCAGCGGTCTGAGTTCAATGTAGCGGGCGGCTGTTGAGCGAATGTAGGCAATGAATCGGGGCGCGTCGGCCAAGTATTTTTCTTTGCCATCGCGCAAGGTCAGGCGCGCAAAAATACCCGCCACTTTCAGATGGCGCTGCAAGCCCATCCACTCGACTGCGCGGTAGAAAACGCCAAAATCTTGGTGCCAATCTTCAAAGTCAAGGAGGCCTGCCTTGCGCGCTTTTTCCCAATAACGGATGGTGACATCGAGCACAAAATCTTCTTCCCAGGTTAGGAAAGCATCGCGCATCAAACTGGCCCCGTCATAGGTGCCAGGGCCATACACCGCATCTAGAAAAACCAACACGCCTAAAGCGACATCACTGCCCGTGGGCATCATCAAATTGCGCGGCATGAAATCGCGATGGACAAACACCGACGGGCTGGCCAGATTGTGCGACACCAGCATTTTGAAGGTGCTGTCTAGCGTGTTCCGCATCTTGCCTTGGACATCAATTTGACGATGCTGCGCAAGGTACCAGTCTGGAAACACGCTGAGTTCTCGGTTCAGCAAAGCCTCATCATAGGGCGGCAAAACGCCTGGTTTAGAGAACAACTGCCAATCAATTAAGGCATCGACGGCCTGCATATAAAGGGCATGGTTGGCTTGTGGGTTGTTGGTGTCGATGGCTGACATCATGGTCTGATCGCCCAAATCTGTGAGCAACATGAAGCCTTTTGATTGGTCCCAGGCCAAAACTTCGGGGGCTTTCAGTCCTGCAAGCTTCATGAGCTTGGCGACTTTGTCAAATGGTTCACAGCTTTCTTTGTCGGGCGGTGCGTCCATCACGATCAGACTAGAGCCTGACAGGGTGTCCAAGCGCAAATAGCGCCTGAAACTGGCATCTGCCGATGCAATTCTCAGGCTTGCTGGCACCAGGCCGTGCGCCGGTGCCAATGAGTCAAGCCAGTTTGCACAGGCTGCCTGACGCTCAGGGTCAGCCCAGGCCACATTCGACGTCGAAATTTGTTCAGAATTCAAGTTCACATTCCAAGTAAATACATCAAGCGATGCTAACCGAGCCCATCTGGAGTTTGCGCTGGGCAGCACTCATGGATAATCCATTCTACAAACACCCGTCAACCTGGACGACAGCCCTTTGAAGACCCGCCCTCTATTTCAGACACTCAAGCTGATGCAAGCCCTGACCTTGGGTGGCTTCTTGCTGGGTCATGTGCCTGTCTTTGCCCAAACGACGGCGCCAGCAAATAACGCCGCCGAACCCCTTGCGGCCTTAAAGGGCCCTGCCTTGGTCCTTCAAAACAGCCTTCGCCTAGAAGAAAAAATCTCTGACATCGAACGCAAGCAGGCGCCCTTGTTTGTATCAGGTCAACGCCTAGATGCCCGACCCGATCTGGACTTGGTGATCGAAGGCGACGCCCTGTTGCGAAAACAGGGCCTCACCGTCAAGGCCCAGCGCATTGAATACGACCAATTGCAAAACACCTTAAAAGCACTGGGCAATGTCAAAATTACCCGCGAAGGCAACACCTTCGAAGGCCCCTCTTTGAGTTTGCAAGTAGATTCTTTTCAAGGACAATTTTTAACACCCAAATTCAGCTTGCTTAAAGGTGGCGGAAAAGGTGAGGCCTCTGAAATTGAGTTCATTGATCCGCAGCGGGCCATTATCCGAAACGCCTCTTACACGACTTGCACGCGCGTTCAGGGTCCAAGTTGGCTGCCCGAATGGGTGCTTAAAGCGGCAAGCCTTCAAGTCAATGAGGAAGACAACACCATTCAAGCCAAGAACTTGCAACTGCGCTTCATGGACGTGCCCATCCTGGCCGCGCCATCCCTGACTTTTCCCCTTAGCAGCTCAAGGCAGTCGGGCTTTCTGGCGCCCTTGATTGGCATTGACACGGTCAGCGGTATCGAGGTTTCTTCGCCGTATTACTGGAACATTGCACCGAACCGCGATGCCACGCTCAGCACCACCATCATGAGCAAGCGTGGCGTGGCGCTAGATTCTGAGTTTCGCTACCTCGAGCCTGACAACCAAGGTCAAACTCGTTTCAACCTCATGCCCACCGACTCACTGCGACAACAATCTCGCTGGGGCTTGTCGTCGCAGCATGTGGGCGGCATCGACACCGGCAGTTCGGTCTTGGGCCGGTTAGGGGTCAATGTCAATTTGAACAGGGTCAGCGATGACAACTATTGGAGAGACTTTCCACGCGCAGGTTTGTCCCTGACCCAACGTTTGCTACCCGCCTCAGGCAGTCTGCATTGGACACAAGGTGACTGGTCGATGATGACCCAAGTGTTGCAATTTCAAACCTTGCAAGACATCAGTTCGCCCATCACACCACCCTACGACCGTTCACCTCAAGTTTTAGCCCAATACAACAAGTGGGATCTGAAGGGATTTGATGTTGGACTGACTGCTGACACCACCCGTTTTCAAGCTGATTACAGCCGCATTCCAGGCGGGACCAGCAGTATTTTAAGAAACGGTCAGCGCAGCTTTGCAGCGGCACAAATTAGTCGGCCGTGGCTGAAATCGTGGGGCTATGTGGTTCCGAAAATTCAATTGCACGGCACTCGCTACCAGTTGGACACAGCGCTTGCCAACGGCCAACTAGAAACCAACCGCTTGCTGCCGACCTTCAGTCTTGACACTGGCTTGATTTTTGAACGCGACGCGTCTTACTTTGGACGCAGCCTTCGGCAAAGCTTGGAGCCACGTGCTTTTTTTGTTCGCACGCCTTACAAAGATCAAAGCTTGCTACCCAGCTATGACAGCGGTGCTACTGATTTCAATCTGACCACCATTTACGCCGAGAACCCTTATGTGGGTCAAGACCGAATTGCAGACAGCAATTTAGTCACCTTGGGGGTCAACAGCCGCTTCTTTGATGCCAACAATGGCGCAGAGTTGGCTCGTTTTGGCGTTGCTCAAAGGTATCGATTTTCAGATCAATTGGTGCGCTTGCCAGGAGAGCAGCCTGTTGCATCAGGCTTCAGCGATATCTTGATCGGCGCAGGCGTGCGCTGGGACAACCGCTGGACTTTTGATTCAACACTCCAATTTGATGCGCAGACCCATCTCACCACACGCACCACACTCACCACCCGTTTCAGCCCAACGCCCTACAGGGTGTTTAACACCGCCTACCGGCGCACCCGCGATCAAAGCGAGCAAATTGACGTGGGTTGGCAATGGCCATTGCGCGACTTCTCTTTGGCCAACGACAATTCACCTGCCAACACCCAAATCCTTGAACCCGGTCAGGGTCTGGGCGCCGATCGGTGGTACAGCGTGGGCCGCATGAACTTCAGCCTCAAAGACCGCAAAATGGTCGATACTTTGCTTGGGCTTGAATATGATGCAGGTTGCTGGCTGGGTCGCGTGGTTTATGAGCGATTACAAAGCACCACCAGTACATCTCGCAGTCGCATTTTGTTCCAACTTGAATTTGTGGGATTGGCCCGCGTTGGTTCTAGTCCTTTGAAAACATTGCGCGA
The DNA here is from genome assembly GCA_964201905.1 of Limnohabitans sp. GTDB lineage: Bacteria > Pseudomonadota > Gammaproteobacteria > Burkholderiales > Burkholderiaceae_C > Limnohabitans_A. The sequence continues at coordinate 6,852 of CAXNGF010000011.1, forward strand.
CAATATCCCTCGTTATCAATATCTCCGCGAAGATTTGGCGCCCACCAGCAGGTTCACCTCTTATGACTAAATTTTTTGCATTCCATTTCACGCACTCTAATTCGAGCTTGCGTTCGCTTAAAGCACTTGGTCGGACCTTTGTGGCGGTACCGAAACTGGGTGTGGCTATCTCTTTGTTAGGTGCCCTGTCTTGGACTGGCGTGGCACATGCTCAGAGCAGTCTGCAAGCTCGGCCTGTTAACTACATTGTTGCTGTTGTCAATTCCGAGCCGATCACGAACAATGAAGTTCAAAATCTCAAGTTGCGCTTGCAAAAGCAATTGCCTCAAGGCGCACCCATCCTGAGCTCAGAGGTCTTGACGAAACAAGCGCTCGATCAATTGATCAATGAAAAAGCACAGTTGCAACAAGCGCGTGACAGCGGTATTCGAGTCGATGATGCAGATGTTGATCAAACAGAATTAAGCATTGCTCGGCAGAATCAAGTTTCTAAAGAAGAGCTCTACAAACGAGTGGTTTTAGAAGGTATGAGCGTATCGGTTTTTCGCGATCAACTGCGAAATCAACTCATGATCAGCCGCTTGCGCGAGCGTGATGTTGACAACAGAGCACGCGTTTCTGACACCGATGTCGAACAATTTATTCAAAGTCAACAGTCCGGAAAGCCCCTTGCCTCTAACTCTGTTGAGTTGAACTTGGCCATGATTTTGATTGCTGTGCCTGAAAATAGCTCCGACAAAGAAGTGGCAGATTTGAAAACCAAAGCGCAGCAAGTTGCGCAACGCGCCAAAGGCGGCGAGAGCTTTGCCACACTGGCGCTGTCTTTTTCTCAAGCAATGGACAAAGGTGCCAATGGCGGTGAAATGGGCTTGCGTGCCGCAGATCGCTACCCAAGTCTTTTTGTCGAAAGTACTGAAGCTCTGAAAAAGGGTGAGGTTTCAGAACCTGTTCGCTCTGGCGCTGGCTTTCACATTTTGAAGGTTTTGGAAAAGAAGCAAACAGACACGAGCAGCATCATGATTGTTCAAACTCGAGCTCGACACATTTTGCTGCGCACTGGCAATGAGTTGACCGAAGCGGCCGCTCGCAATCGACTGCTCACTTACAAACAAAGGATTCAAGCCGGTACAGACTTTGCCGATTTGGCTCGGCAATTTTCACAAGACGGCAGCGCATCTGCCGGTGGCGATTTAGGTTGGGCCAATCCTGGGCAATTTGTACCCGAGTTCGAGGAGGCCATGGGGCGCCTGCGTCCCGGACAGGTTTCCGATCCTCTCATTTCAAGATTCGGTGCGCATTTGATTCAAGTCATGGAGCGCCGTGAAGCGCCTTTGTCTATGCGTGAGCAACGTGAATTGGCGCGATCGCAATTGCGCGAAAAAAAGTTAGAGGAACTTTATTCGGCTTGGGTTGAGGAGCTTCGCGGTCGCGCTTATGTTGAGCTACGCGACCCCCCCCAATGAAGCACATTCCACGCAAACGCTTCGGCCAACACTTTCTATCTGACCGCGGCATCATCGACGCCATTGTTGATGTCATTCAGCCCCAAGCTGGTCAGCCCATGGTTGAAATTGGCCCAGGGCTTGCCGCACTCACACAGCCCTTGGTTGAACGTTTAGGGCAACTGACCGTCATTGAACTCGATCGTGACTTAGCGTTACGCCTTCGCCTTCACAAACAGCTTAACGTGGTGGAATCAGATGTCTTGCGGGTTGACTTCACAGCACTGGCTGCAGGTCAAAAACTTCGGGTCGTGGGCAACTTGCCTTACAACATTTCTACGCCTATTTTGTTTCATTTGCTAACGCATGTGAGCGCCATTGAAGATCAACACTTCATGCTGCAAAAAGAAGTGGTCGATCGAATGGTGGCCTCTCCTGCAACATCTGACTACGGCCGTTTGTCAGTCATGTTGCAGTGGCGCTATGAAATGGAAAATGTGCTGTTTGTTCCACCCGAGAGCTTTGACCCTCCACCGCGCGTTGACAGCGCAGTCGTGCGGATGGTGCCGCGAGTTGAGCCGGCCAAGATCGACGTCAAGCTTTTGGAAAAAATGGTTCAAGTGGCTTTCAGTCAACGCCGCAAATTGCTCAGGCACACCTTGGGCGCATGGTTGACAGAAAGAAATTTTGCCGGCAGCTTTAATGTGCAAAGGCGAGCGGAAGAAGTTCCAGTTGAAGAATACCTTCAGTTGGCCATGGCCTTGAATTCGTGAAGCGCCAGCAAAAAGCGCTAAGCGATTACGCGGCTGCGAGCCAATAACCCGCGTTGAATGGGCTGCTCATGCGAAGCGCCAAAGGTGAAACATCAACCAGCTTGTCAGTTGGCATTTTTTCGCCTTCCTCAACCAGCATTTCAACACCATCGGCATCGAACTCGGGAGCTGCATCGGCCAATTTCTCGGCACCCGCAGTAGCGGCACGAGCAACAGAGAAAGAATAGAAGCAACGGAAAGGCACTTTTCGGTCACCCCAGTAATCGGCAGTGTCGCGGAAAATATCGAGCAACTGCTCGCGGGCTTCTTTGTCAAACTTTAAATTGGCGGGTATGTGCTCCAAGACCACAATAAAGCCAGGCTGTGGGCCAGACTTGTGCAGGGGGTCAGTCATGCTGTCATACAGGGCATCAAAGTTTTTGCCAAAGTGTGAGGGCAGTGTGAACTGTGCCGCGATCAAGTCGAGCACATCTTGCTTGCTTTGCGCCTTTGACAAATTGGCATACAAAAAGTGTTGTCCTAAACCATCTGCGGCTTCTTGCAGGTCGCTCACGCGAAATGCACGAATCGACTGGACGATGTTCGTCCGCACACCCTTCAAAGGTGTTTCTTGGTCCTGTCGAATTGGCTTGTCCATCGCCGTTCTCACTCTCTAATTTTTTAAACCAGCCTTTTGGGCTTTTGATTGACATATTTGGAATGTTCGCTTGCGAACACTCATCTCTTGGTTCACTTCAACCCATGGCACCGCCCGTTTTCACGGCACGTTCACAATTTCCCGAAAACTTGTGTAATGGTCTTGCGTGTAAAAACAATGTTTTGGCACGCGGGAATCTTCCCCTCCACACACAATTCGTCGGGCGCCACGGCTTTTTTCACCAGGAGTTTTGACGGTGTATTCACGGTAAAAACCGCGCTTCGCTTGAGGCAAGTGCCGCTCTCGATTGCCAAAAACAACACCATCTTTTTCGTACCGAAAAGGCCCACCCTGACGGATGAGTAGATAGGTTTCTTGGCCCTCTTTGGGCAAATCCTTTAACGCAATGGGGGCAACATCGACTGCTTCGACCGCCGATTTGGCCTGCACCAAATTTGTGCACGGCGCCAAAAAGAGGCCCAAACAGACGGCTATGGCAGCAAAATCAAGCGTTTTAAAGCGCATTTCATTCCTGTTTAACTTAGCCGCACACCCACTTTTAACCATCAAAACTCACGGGTAAACCCCGAAATTCGAAGCCGCTAGTGTGCCGCAATGCGCTAAAAAATGCAAGTACTTTCCCCAATAGGGAGAAATTACCCGCCAGACTTATCGAACAGCGTTTGCGTCCGCGACTGTCAACGCTGTCATGTTCACTATTCGACGCACCGTGGCGCTGGGCGTCAAGATGTGAACCGGCTTTGCCGCACCCAGAAGAACCGGGCCGACGGCGATGTTGCCACCCGCAGCAGTTTTCAAAAGGTTGTAGGAAATATTGGCCGCATCGATATTGGGGCAAACCAAGAGGTTGGCATCGCCGTGCAAAGTGCCATTGGGCATTTGCAATGCCCGTGCTTCGCCATCCAGCGCAATGTCGCCATGCATTTCGCCATCCACTTCCAACCAAGGCGCGGTTTTCTGCAGCAATGCCAAAGTGTCACGCATTTTCACAGCACTAGGCTCATTGGAGGTGCCAAAGTTAGAGTGCGACAACAATGCAACCTTGGGGCGAATGCCAAAGCGCTTCATTTCGTGGGCGGCCATGACCGTAATTTCAGCCAACTGCTCTGCCGTCGGGTCGTAATTGACATGCGTGTCGACCAAAAAAACTTGTCGGTTGGGCAACAGCAAGCCATTCATGCAAGCAAACGTATTAACCCCAGGGCGCTTGCCAATCACTTGCTCCACATAAGGCAAGTGGGTGGCATTGGTTCCCCAGGTGCCACAAATGAGGCCATCTACGTCTCCCTTGTGCAGCAGCATCGTTCCAATCAAGGACAGACGGCGACGCATTTCTATCTTCGCAACTTGAACCGTAATGCCTTGGCGCTCTGTCATTCGGTGGTAGGTTTGCCAGAAATCACGGTAACGATGATCATTCTCAACATTCACAATGTCGTAATCTAGCTCTTCTTTCAAACGCAAACCAAATTTTTCAATTCGCTCCGCAATCACGGCAGGGCGTCCAATGAGGGTGGGGCGTGCCAAGCCTTCATCTGAAACAATTTGCGCTGCGCGCAAGATGCGTTCTTCTTCGCCTTCGCTGTAAGCTACGCGCTTCTTAAGGCCCCGCTTGGCTGCGGTATAGATCGGTTTCATGGTGGTGCCAGAGGCATACACAAAGCTTTGCAAACGCTCGCGATAGGCTTCCATGTCCGCGATCGGTCTGAGCGCTACACCGCTGTCAGCCGCGGCTTGTGCAACCGCCGGCGCAATTTTGATCATCAAACGTGGATCGAAAGGCTTTGGGATTAAATACTCAGGGCCAAAAACCAATGGCTCGCCCGCGTATGCCGCGGCCACCACTTCACTCTGTTCTGCTTGAGCCAATTCGGCAATGGCATACACGGCGGCAATTTCCATCTCTTGCGTGATGGTGGTGGCGCCGCTGTCTAGGGCACCCCGAAAAATGTAGGGAAAGCACAAAACGTTGTTAACTTGGTTGGGGTAGTCTGTGCGCCCCGTGGCCATGATGGCGTCATCGCGAACAGCTTTGACTTCTTCTGGCAAGATTTCAGGATTGGGATTGGCCAAGGCGAAAATCAAAGGCTTGGCTGCCATTTTTTTCACCATGTCTTGTTTCAACACGCCGCCAGCGGACAAGCCCAAGAACACATCAGCACCCTCAATGGCTTCTGCCAAAGTGCGTTGCGATGTTTTTTGCGAAAACTGAATTTTGTCTTCGTCCATCAATTCGGTGCGGCCTTCGTAGACCAAGCCCGCCAAATCGGTCACCCAAATATTTTCCCGCAGAATGCCCAGTTTGACCAACAAACCAAGGCAGGCCAAAGCCGCTGCGCCAGCGCCGGAGGTGACCAACTTTACTTTGCTGACATCTTTGCCCACCACCTTCAAGCCGTTCAAAATGGCCGCTCCTACCGTGATGGCCGTACCGTGCTGATCGTCGTGAAAGACAGGAATTTTCATGCGTTCGCGCAATTTGCGCTCGACATAGAAACAATCAGGTGCTTTGATGTCTTCTAAGTTAATGCCGCCAAATGTAGGCTCTAGTGCTGCAATGATCTCAACCAGCTTCTCCGGATCCTTTTCATTGATTTCAATGTCAAACACATCAATGCCTGAGAATTTTTTGAAGAGGACCGCCTTGCCCTCCATGACGGGTTTGCCGGCCAAGGGGCCAATGTCACCCAACCCAAGTACAGCTGTTCCGTTGGTGATCACGCCGACCAAATTACCACGGCTGGTGTATTTGAATGCCGCGTTGGGGTCTTTGACAATTTCTTCGCACGGCGCAGCCACTCCAGGCGAGTAGGCCAAAGCCAAGTCGTGCTGATTCACCAATTGCTTGGTAGCCGCAAGGGAGATTTTGCCGGGGGTGGGAAATTCGTGATATTCGAGGGCAGCGCGGCGCAACTGAGCGCGGCGCTCTTCGGCATTGTCTTGGTTCATGTTGGATCTCCTAATGGGCAAGTGACGTCAGCTTCACTGAGTGAAGGGGCTGGCGTTCTGCTAGTTCTGATTCTAGACCCCCAAGTTGAGGGTCAGTTTGTGAAAAACTGCAGGCAAAGTCTGCAGTGTTTTAACTTTGGCGCACAACTGAGGAGCGCTCAGAATGACTATTTTGAAATCAAGCGTGCGTTCAAGCGCGCATGATGGCTTCAATTTCATCGGCTTTCACAGGCACACCGCGCGTGATCAATTCGCAGCCTTGTGCGGTCACAACCGCATCGTCTTCAATGCGAATGCCAATGTTGTGGTAGCGCTCTGGAACACCTGGGGCGGGCCTGACATAAATGCCAGGCTCAATGGTCAAGACCATACCAGGTCGCAAAATTCGGCTAGGGCGATCCTTGATGAGTTCACCACTCAAGGGGTCTTTGCGCTCGCTGAAGGTGCCAACCTCCGACGGCTCTACATAGCTGCCGCAGTCATGCACATCCATACCGAGCCAATGCCCGGTTCGGTGCATGTAAAACTGGAAATAGCTTCGGTTGGCAATCACATCTTGCACATTGCCCACTTTGTTGGCATCTAAAAGGCCGACATCGAGCATGCCTTGCGCCAAGACCTTGACTGTTGCTTCGTGAGGATCTACAAAACGTGCACCTTCATGCGTGACGGCAATGGCAGCCTCTTGAGAGGCCAACACCAAGTCATAAAGTTCTCGCTGCGCCGAGCTGAATTTGCCGTTGGCCGGGAACGTGCGTGTGATATCACTGGCGTAGCCATCTAGCTCACAACCCGCATCAATCAAAACCAAATCGCCACTCAAAATGGGCGCTGCATCAGCGCGGTAGTGCAAGACACACGCATTGGCACCGCCAGCCACAATGGAGCCGTAAGCCGGATATTGGGAGCCGTGTTGGCGAAATTCGTGTAGCAGTTCGGCATCAAGATGGTATTCACGGACGTCTTGCCCGGCTCTCAACATGCTTGCTGATCTTTTCATTGCGCGTATGTGAGCGCCCGCACTGATTTGAGACGCGCGACGCATGATGTCCAGTTCATGGGCATCTTTGACCAAACGCATTTCATCCAAAATGCCGCAAACATCGCGTTGTTGCTCGGGGCACAGTGCGCCATAGCGCACGCGCGCACGAACGGCATTGAGGCCCGTTTCAATGCGCGAAGACAAATCTTTGTGCGTTGCAAAGGGGTACCAAACAACCGACTTGTTTTCAAGCAAGGCGGGCAGTTTGGCATCAAGGGCTGAAACCGACCACGCATCGTGCACACCCAACTGAGATGGCGCAGCAGCGGGGCCCAATCGCACACCATCCCAAATTTCGCGTTCTAAATCTTTGGGCTGGCAAAACACTGTGGCGTGGCCGTCTGAGGTTAAGACCAACCAAGAATTGGGTTCGGTAAAGCCTGTTAGGTAATAAAAGTAACTGTCATGCCTGAACAAAAAGTCACTGTCGCGATTGCGTTGACGCTCTGGCGCAGTGGGAATAATGGCAATGCTGTTGGGGGCTTGCGCTGCCATCTTGGCGGCCAATTGAGCACGGCGGGTTGCGTACAAATTTGAATCAAAGGTCATGTTGTTTGGTCAATCTAGAAACGATTTAGAGTTTAAGGGGGGCAGGTGATTGGTTCAAGTCCTTTAAGCGCTCGGGGGTACCGACATCCGTCCAAGCACCCATGAAAAGACTGGCGCCTACCAAGCCGCGGTCCATGGCGGCTCGCAATAAGGGCGCAAGAGGTGCGGCCGTACCTTGCGGATTGCCTTCTGGCATGCCCGTCAAAGCACTGGCAAAAAACTCTTTTTTGTACAAGGCAAATGTACTGAAAGTGAACAGCTTGGCTGTTTTGGGTAAATTCAAAGCCAAGCCATCAGAGGACAGACCAAAATCGCCATTGGGGTTGTGCGCGGGATTAGGAACCATCCAAATGTGGGCCAATTTGTCACTGCGCGCAAACTCATTTGCGACAGGCGATGAAAAATTAAAATTGGGCGCATAAATGTCGCCAGCCACCACCCAAAAGACCGGCGCCAACAAGGGCAATGCCCGCACAATACCGCCAGCCGTTTCAAGGGCATAGCCAAAGGCTTGTCCCTCATGTGAGTAGCGCAGGCGCACCCTGCCACCATTTGGTAAATCGGTGCTCGATCCAAAATGCGCCTCAATTTGGGGTCCAAGCCAAGCTGTGTTGATCAATTGATCGTGGTGACCGGCGTTGGCCAAAGCTTCGATGTGCCACTGGATCAATGGTTTTCCGTGCACCACAAGCATCGGTTTGGGCGTGGTATCGGTTAAGGGACGCATGCGTTGGCCGCGGCCGGCCGCCAAAACCATGGCGCTTGCCAAGCCACAAGCTGGACTGCCCAGCAAGTGGGCGGATTCATTCACTTCGAGTTGTGATTCCATGGTGTTCAAACGCATGCCGCTATGTTGCCACGCTGTAGGGCTTAAGCAAGCTCTTGCGCAGTAAAATGTGAGGTTATCTTGTCAACTTCCACCCAATTATTTCTTTGGAGCCCCCATGGCAATTACCCAACCCGCAGCTCAACAAATGGCCAACGCAATTCGTGCCCTGGCCATGGACGCTGTTCAACAAGCCAATTCAGGTCACCCAGGCGCGCCCATGGGCATGGCCGACATGGCCGTGGCTTTGTGGGGCGAACACTTGCAACACAACCCCAAAAACCCCCACTGGGCCAACCGCGATCGCTTTGTTTTGTCAAACGGCCACGGCTCCATGCTCATTTATGCATTGCTGCACCTCACAGGCTACCCCTTGCCCATCGGCGAGTTGAAAAACTTCCGCAAGTTGCACAGCAAAACCGCAGGCCACCCCGAAGTGGGCATCACTCCCGGCGTTGAAACCACCACAGGCCCTTTGGGTCAAGGTATCAGCAATGCTGTGGGCATGGCCTTGGCTGAAAAATTGTTAGCCACAGAATTTAACCAGCCTGGTCACAACATCGTCGACCACCACACTTATGTGTTCATGGGCGATGGTTGCTTGATGGAGGGCATCAGCCACGAAGCCTGCGCATTGGCGGGCGCTTGGAAGCTCAACAAACTCATCGCGATGTACGATGACAATGGCATTTCCATTGACGGTCAAGTGGCGCCTTGGTTCATTGACAACACGCCACAGCGTTTTACCGCTTATGGCTGGAATGTGATCGACGCGGTTGATGGCCACAATGCTGCTGCAGTGGCCAAAGCCATTGCCGATGCAAAGAACAGCCCTGACAAGCCCACGCTGATTGTTTGCAAAACAGCCATTGGCAAAGGCAGCCCCAACCGTGCCAACACCTCTAAAGCTCACGGTGAACCATTGGGCGCAGAAGAAATCAAACTCACACGCGCAGCATTGGGCTGGGCGCACGAGCCTTTCGTCATTCCAAAAGATGTGTATGCCAACTGGGATGCCAAGCAAAGCGGCGCTGCCCGCGAAGCCGAATGGAACAAAGCCTTCGCATCCTACAAAGCTGTGCACCCCACATTGGCCAAAGAGTTTGTGCGCCGCATGAAAGGCGAGTTGCCCAAGAACTTTGCGCAAACTGCGGTGGACGCTGTGATTGCAGCACACACCAAAGCCGAAACCGTGGCCAGCCGCAAAGCCAGCCAATTGGCTTTGGAAGCGTTCACAGCGGCCTTGCCTGAAATGCTGGGCGGCTCTGCCGATCTCACCGGCTCTAACCTCACCAACACATCTTCCACGCCCGCATTGCGCATCAACTTGGCAGGCGACGTGGTGAAAAACGACAAAGGCCAAATGGGCCGTCACATCAACTACGGCGTGCGCGAGTTTGGCATGGCGGCCATCATGAATGGTGTCACTTTGCACGGCGGCTTCATCCCTTATGGCGGCACCTTTCTCACCTTCAGCGATTACTCGCGCAATGCCATCCGCATGGCCGCGCTCATGAAGCAACGCGTGATCCATGTGTTCACGCACGACTCCATTGGTTTGGGTGAAGACGGCCCGACACACCAGTCCGTTGAGCACGCGGCCAGCTTGCGTTTGATTCCTGGCCTCGATGTGTGGCGTCCTGCAGATACTGCAGAAACCACTGTGGCATGGGCCGTGGCTTTGGAAAACAAAGACCGCCCCACAGCCTTATTGTTGTCACGTCAAAACTTGCCTTACTCTCCCAAGTCAGATTTGGGCGAGATTAGCCGCGGTGCTTATGTGTTGGCTGAGCCTTCACGCGTGGGCATTAAGAAGACGAAAGCCGTGATCATTGCCACAGGCTCTGAAGTGCAATTGGCTTTGAAGGCACAAGAGTTGTTGGCCGCGAAGAAAATTGGTGTGCGTGTGGTGTCCATGCCCAGCACCACCACCTTCGATCGTCAAACCAGCAATTACAAATCTGAAGTCTTGCCAGCCGGCTTGCCACGTGTGGCGGTTGAGATGGGCAGTACCGATGGTTGGTGGAAATATGGCGTTGCTGCCGTGGTGGGCATCGACACTTACGGCGAGTCTGCACCTGCACCTGTGCTCTTCAAACACTTTGGCTTCACGGCAGAAAACGTGGCCGAGACCGTGCAAGCGGCTTTGCAGAAGAAATAAATCTTCACTTCGCGCTGCACTTGAAACAAATTCAAAATTAACTTTAAAGGAAATAGATCATGGCGATCAAAATAGGTATCAACGGTTTCGGCCGCATCGGCCGCATGGTGTTTCGCGCCGCTGTTCAAAATTTTTCTGACATCGAAGTGGTTGGCATCAACGACTTGCTCGAGCCAGACTACTTGGCTTACATGCTCAAGTACGACAGCGTGCACGGCCGCTTCAAAGGTGTCGTGTCAGTGGAAGGCAACTACCTGATCGTGAATGGCCGAAAAATTCGTTTGACACAAGAGCGCGATCCTTCTGCGCTGAAGTGGAACGAAGTCGGTGCCGACATCGTGATTGAAGCCACTGGCTTGTTCCTAGACAAAGCCTCTGCCGAAAAACACCTGGCTGCTGGCGCTAAAAAAGTACTGATGTCTGCACCTTCCAAAGACGACACCCCCATGTTCGTGTTTGGCGTGAACCACG
>CAXNGF010000012.1:0-16882 GCA_964201905.1 Limnohabitans sp.
GCCTTGCTTTTTCAATAAGTGAGCGGTGACTGCGGAGTCGACGCCGCCAGACAAACCCACAACAATTCGGTGATGCTTCATGGCGCCAATTATCCCCTGATCTAAATACCTATACTTGCACCTCATGTCATTCAATTCAAACCTTTCCAAACTGGCCAAAGTGAGAGCGGCTGTCAGCGTCTTTTTGCAAGATGTTGGCAAAGGCGTTTTCAGCCTGACGCACAGTGGCTTGGCGATGCTTGGGTTGGTGGTAGTTATTGGCCTAGGCGTCGCCCTTTTTCGGCCAGATATCTTGGCTCAAACTGAGTCGAATGTGTATGAGTGGCTTCGTTCGCGACAATTTAGCTTGTGGTGGGAGCCGCAAAACACGGCTGACCGCGCCACGGCCACCGATTTGAAAGACATTCCGCGCAAGCAAGCGGCTGTCGCGGCATGGTTGGCCAGTAAATACAGGGTCGCGCCTGAGCCCATTGCCGCCTTGGTGGCCGAGGCTTATGCGCTCTCAGAGACGACCAAAATCAAACCGCACTTGATTTTGGCGGTGATGGCCATTGAATCGAGTTTTCATCCCTACATTCAAAGTCAAGCGGGTGCGCAGGGATTGATGCAGGTGATGACCGACATTCACATCAAAAAATACGACAAATACGGCGGCAAATTGGCAGCTTTTGACCCGTTGACCAACCTGCGGGTTGGCACACAGGTGCTTCATGAGTACATTCGCTTGAAAGGTGGCGTCGTAGAAGATGGACTGCTTTTTTACCTAGGTGGTGATGCCCTGCAGAGTGATACGGGTTATGTTGCCAAAGTCCTTGCAGAGCAAGCGCGCTTAGACGAAGTGGCTGCAGGTCAAAAAGTTAGCACACAACCCTGAAAGTGGTGAAACATATGGTGAAAGTGATCGAGTGATGACTGAAGAACGTGTTTGGTTAGACAGTTATCCTGAGGGTGTACCGTCTGACATAGACGCCTCTCAGTATGAGTCTTTGGTTGACCTGATGGCAGACAGCTTTGCTAAATATGCCAACCGAGCTGCCTACAGTTTCATGGGTCAAGACATCTCGTACCAAGAAACCGATGTCAAAAGCCAAGCCCTTGCCGCTTATTTCCAATCGCTGGGTCTGGAAAAGGGTGACCGCGTTGCCATCATGATGCCCAACGTGCCACAGTATCCTGTGGCCGTTGCTGCTATTTTGCGAGCTGGTCTGGTGATCGTCAATGTGAACCCCTTGTACACCCCGCCCGAACTTGAGCATCAACTCAGAGACTCTGGTGCCAAGGCCATTGTGATCATTGAAAACTTTGCCATCACATTGCAAAAGTGCATCGAGCTAACGCAAGTCAAGCACATTGTTTTGTGTGCCATGGGCGATATGTTGAATTGGCCAAAATCTGCCGCAGTCAATTTTGTGGTTCGCAACATGAAGAACTTGGTGCTCGAATTTCACCTCCCGGGTGCAGTGAAATTCAACCAAGCCTTGCAGCTTGGCAGAGCGTCCTATTTCCGTCCACCCACAGTGACGGCAGAAGACATTGCTGTTCTTCAATACACGGGTGGTACGACTGGCGTTTCGAAAGGTGCTGTTCTTTTGCATCGCAATGTGATTGCCAATTTGTTGCAATCAGAAGCTTGGAACGACCCCGTCATGAAGCGAGTGCCAGCCCACGAGCAACCCACTTCGGTGTGTGCTTTGCCGCTGTATCACATCTTTGCTTTCACAGTGAACATGATGCTTGGCTTGCGCACAGGTGGAAAAAACATCTTGATTCCCAATCCTCGCGATTTGCCTGCAGTTTTGAAAGAGCTTTCACAGCATATCTTTCACAGTTTCCCGGCGGTCAATACCTTGTTCAATGGCTTGGCCAACCACCCCGACTTTGACAAAGTGAATTGGAAAAATCTCAAGGTGTCAGTGGGAGGGGGCATGGCGGTCACCAGTACCGTGGCAGCTTTGTGGTTGAAAAAAACTGGATGTCCCATTTGCGAAGGCTATGGTTTGTCTGAAACCAGTCCCTCTGCCAGTTGCAACCCAAGCACCAGTTCACAGTTCACAGGCACCATTGGCGTGCCCTTGCCCAGCACCTTGATGAAGCTGTTAGATGACGAAGGCAATGAGGTTTTGGAGATGGGTCAACCGGGAGAGATTGTGATCAAAGGCCCCCAAGTCATGGCGGGCTATTGGCAGCGTCCCGACGAAACGGCACGCTGCATGACGCCTGATGGGTATTTCAAATCAGGCGACATTGGCATACGTGATGCACGCGGTTATTTCAAAATTGTCGACCGCAAAAAAGACATGATCTTGGTCAGTGGCTTCAATGTTTACCCCAACGATGTTGAAGAAACAGTGTCTTTGTGCCCTGGGATTTTGGAGTGTGCCGCGGTGGGCGTGCCCGATGAAAAAACAGGCGAGGCTGTTAAGTTGGTGATCGTGAAAAAAGATCATGCACTGACAGAGTTGGCTGTGCGTGAATACTGCAAAGCCAACTTAACGGGATACAAGCAACCCAAAGTCATTGAGTTTAAAAAAGAGTTGCCCAAAACCGCCGTGGGCAAAATATTGCGACGCGAGTTGCGCAATGCACTCAAGTGAGCTTCTGCCGCGCATCGCACTCGTTGGTGCAATGCATGAAGAGTTGTCGGCCGTATTGGCCCTCATGCAGGACGCCAGCTGCCATCATGTTGTTGGCCGAGAATTTTGGGTAGGTCATCTTCAGGGGCATAGGGTGGTGGCTGTGTTGTCAGGCATTGGCAAAGTGGCCGCGGCCATCACGGCTACCGTGCTCATCGAAAAATACCAAGTTCAAAGAATTCTGTTCACGGGTGTTGCGGGTGGCTTGGCGCCTCATGTGAAGGTGGGTGACGTGGTGGTGGGCGCAGAGCTACTTCAGCACGACATGGACGCCTCGCCTTTATTTCCCCAATATGAAGTGCCCTTGTTAAATCTCTCTCGCTTTCCATCAGACGAAAGCATGACTCAGTGCTTGATAGAAAGTGCTCGTCAGGCTTTGCCGCAAGCCACGGTGCATGTCGGTTTGATCATCAGTGGCGATCAATTTGTATCTAGCGCATCTGAAAGCCAACGATTGCAAATTCAAATATCGGATGCTTTGGCTGTGGAAATGGAGGGCGCTGCGCTGGCGCAGGTGTGCCATGCTTATGGTGTTCCTCTTGCGGTGGTGCGCACCTTGTCAGACCGCGCAGACGATGCTGCGCACACTGATTTTTCTCAATTTGTGAAAGACGTGGCCAGCCATTACAGCGCGGTCATTGTGTCTGAGTTTTTAAAACGATTTCCTACTTGAGCCAACCGCGTCTGCGGAAATACCACATAGGCACGACCGCGCTGGCCACCATGAGACACAGGGCATACGGATAGCCCCAAGTTTGCGACAGCTCGGGCATGTATTGAAAGTTCATGCCATACAAACTGGCAATGAGGGTTGGTGGCAGCAAAGCCACACTGGCCACCGAGAAAATCTTGATGATCTTGTTCTGATTGATGTTGATGAAACCCACGGTGGCGTCCATCAAGAAGTTGATCTTTTCAAACAAAAACTCGGTGTGTGAATCGAGCGAGTCAATGTCGCGCAAAATTTGGCGCGCTTCTTCAAACTGCTCGGCATTCAGCATCTTGCTGCGCATCATGAAGCTCACCGCGCGGCGGGTGTCCATCACGTTGCGGCGAATGCGGCCATTCAAATCTTCTTGGCGCGCAATGGCGCCCAGCACTTCACCGGCCATGGCGTCGGTCACGTCGCCAGACAGCACCAGCTTGCCAGCAATTTCCAGCTTGTCGTAAATGTTTTCAAGCGTGTCGGCTGAGTATTCGGCGTCGGCGTCGAACAGCTTAAGCAGCACGGCTTTGGCATCTTCCAGCAGGCCTGGCGCACGGCGCGCACGCAAGCGCAACAAGCGAAACACGGGTACGTCTTCATCGTGAATCGAAAACAGCACACCACAGCTGCGCAGATCTGCATTTTGTTGGTTCAAGATGAACGCACAACGAACGGTGCGAGGCTCGTCCTCATCGGCAATTAAAAAGTCAGAGCGAATGTGCAACTCGCCGTTGTCTTCTTCGTAAAAGCGCGCAGATTCCTCAATGTCCTCGTCCATCGCATCTTCTGGAATGGACAGGCCATAGTATTGTTTGATCCAGCGCTTTTCTTCAACGCTGGGCGACTCAAGGTCGACCCAAATTGGCTGAAATTTGGACAACTCTTCCAGAGATTCAATTTCTTCTTGGACGAGGCGGCCGTTGGCCAGTGTAAAAATGTTGAGCATGGCAGATCTCCTTCAACCCCCAATAAACGGGGCCCAGTGTTCGATAAGGCGGCATTGAGGTTCAAGCAGCTTTCGAACGACTGGCATGGCTACAGCGCGGTGTGCAGCAAAGGATCCATCTCATTCGAAAGCTACCAACTAGGGTGGCTTTCCACGGAGCAAACTCCAAAATAATGATGGGTCGGATTATGGCACTTAATCGGTGAAAAAAGCCAAGAGCTCATCTTTGCGTTGGGCCACGTCTTGAGCCCCTAAGGCCATCAAGGCGCGTAAGAATCCAGGTTCAAACAAGAGATAGCTTGACAGGGCAGCCCCCGAGCCCTTCAAAGCACCAAGACCCTCGAGCACGCGATGCACGGGTCGGGGCAGTTCATGGACATGCGCTTGTGCCAACGCATCCAGTGACTCGCTAGGCTGCATCGCCAAAACTTCGACTTCTCGAAATGGCAGAGACTGTGCCAGGGCAGAGCTGTGATGCTCCGAAAGGTGGCTCTTTAACTGTTGGATGCTCTGATTCACACGTTGAACCTGTTCAACATCGGCCATCAAGGTGTCGTTGAACACACTGGCCATGGCATGACCTGCGATGTTGCCAAGCGTGGGTCGCAACTTACTGGCTTGGTTGACCGCCAAGCTTGCACCCGCGTGGCCAATGGCGCTGCGAAGAGGTTGCCCCACGCCAATGGCCAAAATTTTGTTGGCGCCCAAGTGCACTGCAGGCGAGAGCGGCGAACTTTGCCGCATCGAACCATCGCCAAAGTACTCCATGTTGCCGTCGACCCATAGAGGCGTGGCCGGAAATAAAAAAGGAATGGCGCTGGAGGCCATCAGGTGCTCGATGGTGATGTCTTGCAACTCAGCGCGCCGTCCGGGCCGGTCCCATGCCTGAGCGCTTTCTAACTGGCGTGACTGACAAAAGGTCCAGTGCACACCCGTTGTGTAACTCGAGGCTGTGACGGCCAGCGCTTTCAAATTGCCCCGTGTCAAAGCCAGATCGATGTTATTCAGTGCAATACGCTTGTGCAAAGTGTCTACCAGGGGCATGCTGTCAAGCGCAGCCCCGTGTTTGCGAGCAGACAGGGTCACCCCCAGAGCATTGGCCCAGCGACTGAACTTGGCCATGGGCGTGGCGGGGAGGTGGTAGATCAAATGGGAATGCAGGCCATGCCAAAACTCACCCAGTCCTTCCAAAGCATCTAAGCCATCAATGGCCCTGCTGGCCAAAAAAGTGGCGTTCAAGGCACCCGCCGAAGTGCCCACCAAGACTTGAAAGGGAAAGGCTGAAGGCGCTAGCGCTTGTTTTTGAACGCTTGTTGCTGGGGCCTGGCCTGGCGGCGTCTGTAGAAGTTTGGCCAAAGCCTGCAGCACACCCGCTTGATAGGCCGTTCTGGCGCCCCCGCCCATGAGCACCAAACCACGCGTGATTTCTCGTGACGGCTGACCTAAGCGGCCACCCATGGTGCCATTTTGAGTGAGGTCATCTAGATGCATGTGCGAATGATAGAGTCAGAGCTTCAGGAAAACCACCCATGACCACACATTTGACGCCAAAGCGCGAACGCTGGCTTTTGTTAACACTGGCCAGCATCCAGTTCACAAGCGTCCTTGACTTCATGATCATGATGCCGCTCGGGCCTCAACTGACAGAACTCTTTGATATTTCTGCAGGTGAATTTGGTTTTTTGGTGTCTGCTTATACCTTTTCTGCGGGCTTGTCAGGACTTTTGGCTGCCACCTACGTAGATCGGTTTGGCCGCAAGCGAATGCTGCTCACCCTGTACCCCTTGTTTGGGGCTGCCGCCTTGGCTTGCAGCATCGCCCCCACTTTTGCGTGGCTCATGGTGGCGCGCGTGGCATCGGGATTCTTTGGCGGGGTCTTGATGGCCTTGTCTCAAACCATCGTGGCAGAGGTTATTCCATTTGAGCGCAGAGGCCGCGCCATGGGGGTGGTCATGACATCCTTCTCCGTGGCCACGGTGGCGGGTGTGCCTTTGGCTCTTTTCTTATCATCGCATTTCAATTGGCATGCGCCATTTTTGGCCATTGCCTTGATGGTCAGTGTGTGTGCTTTGGGTGCTGCCAAAACGCTGCCCAGTTTGAAGGGCCATTTGGCGGCGCACCCCATCGGCGATTCAGCACCGAGTTTGTTGTCCAACCTGCGCTTGGTGTTGGTCGACCCCAACCACTTAAGAGCCTATGCCATGTCTTCCTGCATGGTGTTTGCTGGTTTTGCGGTCATTCCCTACATCACGATTTATTTGCAAGGGAATGCTGGTTTCAAAGCGGAGCAGATTCCGTATGTCTATTTGTGCGGCGGCATCTGCACCTTAATTTCTGCGCGCTTCATTGGGCATTGGTCAGATCGTGCGGGCAAAGCCTATGCATTTCGTCGTTTGGCCCTGCTCATGCCTTTGCCATTGCTGGCAATGACACTGTCAGCAGGACTTCCCATGGCAGGCGTGCTGCTGGTTTCTTCCGTGTTGTTTGTGGTGATGAGCGGCCGCATGATCCCCGGCATGGCTTTGATTGGCGCCTCTGCCGATCCACGAAGACGCGGCAGTTTTATGACCCTGAATTCAGCAGTTCAATCAATGGCCATGGGTTTGGCTGCGCTGGTAGGCGGGCAAATTTTGGGCAGTGACAGCAACGGGCATTTGACCCACTACTGGATGGCGGCACTCTTGGGAGGGTGCGCTAGCCTTATGAGCTTTGTGCTGGCAAGCAAACTAAGGCTTCATGTTGAAGCGCAAACTTAGGAAATTTGATAGTTCCTTCAAGATAGGAATTTATCAGCTTTTCTGAAAGAAAAGTGCAGGACTTGATCAAATTAAAGGGTTTAAATAGCCAAACTTGCTTTTCACGATAGTGGCGCGCATAGTGGATTCAGCCCACCCCCATTTTGGGTCGGTGGTTGTTTATCACAGAGAGCAACAGGAGGCTTTTTTATGAATCTGACGATCAGTGGTCACCACCTCGAAGTTACCCCCGCACTCAGAAGCTATGTCACTGGCAAGCTAGACCGAATAACGCGGCATTTTGACCAAGTGGTGGATGTGAAAGTGTTGCTCACGGTTGAAAAACAAAAAGAGAAAGAGAAACGACAGCGCGCAGAGTGCAATATTCATGTCAAAGGCAATGATTTATTTGCCGAAAGCTCGCACCAAGACCTCTATGCTGCGGTCGATGACTTGGTCGATAAATTGGACCGTCAAGTGGTCAAGCACAAAAATCGAATCTTGGACCATCACCACATAGCGCCCAAGCGCATGATGTGAAAGCCCTATTTTTTCAAATGAAGTACGCCGCCGCACCCCTGAGGTGCGGTTTTTTTGGTGAATGGCCTTTCGCAGGGTGCATAATCCGCCCTCGATATGAACAGACTTGCAGCCATTCTCCCTGTTGAACAAGTGCTGGTTGGCGTAGACGCCACCAGCAAGAAGCGCGCTTTTGAAGAGGCGGGCTTGCTGTTTGAAAATTTACATGGTCTGTCCAGAGCCTTGGTCACAGACAGCTTGTTTGCCAGGGAACGCCTGGGCTCTACGGGTTTAGGCCATGGTGTTGCCATCCCGCATGGCCGCATCAAGGGTTTGAAGTCGCCCATGGCGGCCGTTTTTCAATTGGCCCAAGCCATTGGTTTTGATGCCCCTGACGAGCAAGCTGTGACCTTGCTCATTTTCTTGTTAGTGCCCGAAGCGGCCACCCAAAAGCATTTAGAAATATTGTCTGAAATTGCAGAGCTGTTGAGCAATGCCAGCACACGGGACAACATGATCAGAAGCGCCTCCGCGTCAAGCTTGCACGATTTGATTGACAAATGGTTGCCTGCCAACTGAGACTGATGCTCTTTAGTTCATCAACGAAACGAGGTTGAAATGAAGCCGACCGCTGTCAGCGCAGATGCGCTGTTTGAAGACCACCGAGGCAAACTTAAGTGGCAGTGGATTGCGGGCCTAGGTGCCTCGGAGCGCCGATTTGATGAAGTTGCCGTCCGCGCCGCGCGATCCGGTGCCGATTTGGTGGGCTATTTGAACTACATCCATCCTTACCGGGTTCAAATCTTGGGCGAACGCGAGGTGTCCTACCTGATGCGAGGCAGCGAACAGGATTGCATCAGGCGTGTCTCGCGCATTGTGACCTTGGAGCCCCCTGTCTTGGTCTTGGCCGATGGCCAAACCGCGCCTGAGGCCTTGCTTCGAGTTTGTGAGGGCGCTCAAATACCCATGTTCTCCACTCCCGAGTCATCGGCTTTTGTGATTGATGTGCTCAGGGCGTATTTGTCCAAACACTTTGCCGACCGCACCACCATGCATGGCGTGTTCATGGATATTTTGGGTTTGGGTGTCTTGATCACGGGCGAGTCTGGCCTCGGCAAAAGTGAGCTGGGCTTGGAGTTGATTTCTCGGGGCAATGGTTTGGTGGCCGATGATGCCGTTGACCTGTTCCGCATCAATCAAACCACCATTGAGGGGCGTTGCCCCGATTTGCTTCAAAACTTGTTAGAGGTTCGCGGCATTGGCCTGTTGGACATTCGCGGCATTTTTGGAGAAACAGCGGTTCGCCGCAAAATGCGCTTGAAACTCATTGTGCACTTGGTGCGCCGCGAGAACTTTGAACGCGATTACGAGCGCATTCCCACCGAGCCACTTACGCAAGATGTGCTTGGCATTGCCGTGCGAAAAGTAGTTATCCAAGTGGTGGCTGGGCGCAACATCGCGGTGCTGGTGGAGGCCGCAGTGCGAAACACCATTTTGCAAATGCGCGGCATCGACACCTACCAAGACTTCATGGAGCGCCAACGCGCGGCCATGGGCTGATGGCGTCTAACCTCGGCTGACTTAGGCGCGGTTGCGATGGGGGCAGGGGTTTTGGGTGCAGTGTGCATACAAACTGAGCGCATGATCGGCAATCACAAAGCCCTTGGCAAGTGCCACATCGTGCTGTCGTTTCTCAATTTCTGCATCGTAAAACTCTTCAACTTTGCCGCAGTCTAGGCACACCATGTGGTCATGGTGTTGCCCCTCATTCAGTTCATAAACCGCTTTGCCGCTTTCAAAATGGTTGCGGCTTAACAGCCCAGCCTGTTCAAACTGCGTCAAAACTCGGTAAACCGTTGCCAAACCAATGTCGGCATTGTCATTGATCAAATGTTTGAAAACATCCTCGGCTGTCATGTGCCTGAGGGTCCCCTTTTGAAAGATTTCCAAAATCTTTTGCCGAGGGATGGTGGCCTTTAGACCTGTGCTTTTGAGTTCGTCCATGTATTTTCAGTTGAAATTGAAAGAGAGGGGCTTTGACCCAAGGAACTTCGCCAGAGCTGCATGCTACCGCTACAATGACACGATCATATGGCCTGCCAAGCATCCATGAAAAAACATCATCGTATTTCTATTCGCAACGCCTTGTCTTTGGGCATCGCTGTGCCCTTGTTGCTGGGTTTTTTAAGCGCCTGCAGCTTACCCAAGTTGTCGGTTAGCAAAGACGCCGTCATGTACATCCCAGAGGTGGTGCAGGGCAACTTTGTATCCAAGGAGCAAAAGGAGTTTCTCAAGCTTGGCATGTCCCGACAGCAAGTTCGAGAAGTTTTGGGTACGCCCTTGGTCTCCAGTGTGTTTCACGAACAACGCTGGGATTACGTTTTCACCATCCGCCGCCAGGGTGTGCCAGCGCAAAGCTTCAGACTCAGTGTTGGGTTCAAAGGCGATGTGCTTGACCAAGTTACTGGCGACGAATTGCCCAGTGAAATCGAGTTTGTCACCAAATTGGTGGCCAAAAAACCCGGATTGAAGGTGCCAGAGCTAGAAGCCAAAGAAGAAGATTTGCGAAAATTCCCAGCGCCAGTTCGCAAATTCGAGCCATTTCGACCCCCAGCCTCGCCTGTGCCCAGCTCATACCCCCCGCTTGAACCTGCTTCGCCCTCCTGAGTCACATGACACAAGTTGCTTTTTCACATTCTGAGCCGCTGCATGCAGTCGCTGTGGCTGGCGCTTCGGGCCGCATGGGCCACATGCTTATTGAGGCCATAGCCAATGCCCCAGATTGCCGCCTCACAGGCGCGCTTGATTTGGCCAGCAGCGCTGCTGTTGGAACTGACGCGGGTGCCGCCATGGGAAAAGCCAGCGGCGTCTTGGTCACAGGTGACCTCAAAGCGGGCTTGCAAAACTCCCAATACCTCATCGACTTCACTCGGCCTGAAGGCACTTTGGCGCATTTGAAAATTTGCCAAGCCTTGGGTGTCAAGGCGGTCATCGGCACCACGGGGTTTTCGGATGCCGAGAAAAATGAAATCAAAGCCATCGCCAAAGATGTGGCCATCGTCATGGCGCCCAACATGAGCGTTGGCGTCAACGTCACGCTCAAATTGCTTGAAATGGCGGCCAAAGCACTGGCCACGGGTTATGACATCGAAATCATTGAGGCCCATCACCGCCATAAGGTCGACGCGCCCTCGGGTACCGCTCTCAAAATGGGCGAGGTCATTGCCGATGCGTTGGGACGAGACTTGAAAGACTGCGCGGTTTATGCCCGAGAAGGCGTCACGGGTGAGCGCGACCCCTCTAGTATTGGCTTTGCCACCATTCGCGGCGGCGATATCGTGGGCGACCACACCGTTTTGTTTGCAGGTACTGGCGAACGCATCGAAGTGACGCACAAGTCATCCAGTCGTGCAACCTATGCGCAAGGAAGTTTGCGGGCTGTCCGATTCTTGGCTGACCAAAAAACGGGCCTCTTCGATATGTTCGATGTGTTGTCCTTGAGATAAAGCCAAAGCCTATGAATTTATTGACCTTTTGGGCTGAGGGTGACTGGGTCACCCGCTTCGTAGCAGTGGCTTTGTTGGCCATGTCTGTTAGCACCTGGGTCATTATTTTTTGGAAATTCAATTTGCTGCGCCGAGTGAAGCTAGACGTTCCGCTCAGCACGGCTGCCTTTTGGCAGTCAGCACAATTTGATGAGGCCCATGCCCGCGTTGCGCAATTTGACCGTGATCAAGCTGTCACCCCACTTTTAGAGGCCACCTTGTTGCCCTTGGATGGCACCTTGGCGGCCGCTGGCGAGCGTGAGCATCAACTCACCCGTGTTCTGCGAAACAGTTTACAAACCTCGGTCAATCGCCTGCAGTGGGGGCAATTGCTGCTGGCCACGGTAGGTGCAATTTCGCCTTTTGTAGGCTTGCTCGGCACAGTCTGGGGCATTTTCAATGCCCTGATCGGTATGGCAGAGGTCGGCCAAATTACCCTAGACCGAGTTGCCGGCCCCGTGGGCGAAGCTTTGGTCATGACTGCCGCGGGTCTGGCAGTGGCCATTCCTGCCGTGTTGGCCTACAACGTTTTTGGCCGCACTGTGGCGCAAATTGAGATTGAGCTTGAGGGGTTTGCACAAGACCTTATGAACTTGCTCACCGGTCGGCAAAACTAAAAGTCCACCAAGTAAAGCCATGGCATTTGGTCGATTTCCCCGCGCTGTTCAAGCCAAACCTTTCAGCGACATCAACGTCACGCCATTGGTCGATGTCATGCTAGTGCTGCTGGTCATTTTCATTCTCACGGCGCCCCTGCTCACCAGTGCCATCCGTTTGGATTTGCCCCAATCCAAAGCAGCTCAAGCGGGGGAAGCGCCTGAGGCGCTCAGTCTCAGCCTGAAAACCTCAGGCGAACTTTTCATCAATGACAAGTCGGTTTTGCTGGCAGACTTGCCTACCGAACTTCAGCGCCTAGCAAATCAAAAGCCCAACCTGGAAGTCCAGCTCCGAGTAGACCAAGCTGTTCCCTATGGTCAAGTTCTTGAGCTCATGGGCTTGGCGCAGCAGGCCGGCTTAAGCCGGATTGGCTTTGTGACAGCACCCGGCGTAGACGCGCAAAAGGCCGCAGCCCGCTGATCTTTTGCAAGGCAAGCGCTCTTTGTACGTCAATCAGAGCACTGGGCCTTGCTGAGGGAAATTTCACCTCGCCAAACACCTACAATTTGCACCATCATGCAAGACAAGTACAACCACCTCGAAGTTGAGCCCGCTGCGCAAAGCCAGTGGAATGCTCGCGATGCTTATCGCGTTACCGAAGACACCCGTAAAAAGAAGTTTTACGCCTGCTCCATGTTGCCCTACCCCAGTGGCAAGCTGCACATGGGCCACGTGCGCAACTACACCATCAACGACATGCTCACGCGCTATTTGCGCATGAACGGCTACAACGTGCTCATGCCCATGGGCTGGGATGCGTTTGGCTTGCCTGCCGAAAACGCAGCCCTTAAAAATGGCGTGCCGCCTGCCAAGTGGACCTACGAAAACATTGCTTACATGAAGAAGCAGATGCAGGCCATGGGCTTGGCCATCGACTGGAGCCGCGAAGTGGCCACTTGCGACGCCAGCTATTACAAGTGGAATCAGTGGTTGTTTTTGAAGATGCTCGAGAAGGGCGTGGCCTACCGCAAAACACAAGTCGTCAACTGGGATCCGGTTGACCAAACTGTTTTGGCCAACGAGCAAGTGATTGACGGCAAAGGCTGGCGCACGGGCGCGGTGGTTGAGAAGCGCGAAATTCCTGGCTACTACCTCAAGATTACCGATTACGCTGAAGAGTTGCTCGATTTTGTGACGGGTGACAAGTTGCCCGGTTGGCCTGAGCGCGTGAAGCTCATGCAAGAAAATTGGATTGGCAAATCTACCGGTGTGCGCTTTGCATTTCCGCATGTTATCAGCGGCGCGGATGGCCAACTCATTCAAGACGGCAAGATGTATGTGTTCACCACGCGGCCCGACACCATCATGGGTGTGACGTTTTGCGCAGTAGCGCCCGAGCACCCGTTGGCGGCGCATGCAGCGCTCACGCAACCCACATTGGCCACGTTCATCGAGACATGCCAAAAAGGCGGCACCACCGAAGCCGAGTTGGCCGTCAAAGAAAAAGAAGGCATGCCCACGGGCTTGTTTGTGTCACACCCGCTTACAGGCAAACCTGTTGAAGTGTGGGTGGGCAACTATGTGCTCATGAGCTATGGCGATGGTGCCGTTATGGGTGTGCCTGCGCACGACGAACGCGACTTTGAGTTTGCCTTGAAATACAAGCTGCCCATTCAGCAAGTGGTGGCGACCAAAGGTGTGAACTTCAGCCACACCGAATGGCACGATGGCTTTGGCGACAAAGCCAACGGCGTGTTGGTCAACTCTGGCCAATACGATGGTTTGAGTTTCAAAGACGCGCTAGAAACTGTGGCCGCCGACTTGGCCGTCAAAGGTTTGGGCGAGAAGAAAACCACTTGGCGTTTGCGTGACTGGGGTGTCAGCCGTCAGCGCTATTGGGGTACGCCCATTCCCATCATCCATTGCGATGAACACGGCGCTGTGCCCGTACCTGAAAAAGATTTGCCAGTGATCTTGCCGCTTGATTGCATTCCAGATGGCTCTGGCAATCCGCTAAACAAACACGAAGGCTTTCATGCTGGCGTGGTGTGTCCCGTGTGCGGTAAACCATCACGCCGCGAGACCGACACCATGGACACCTTTGTCGATTCGTCTTGGTACTTCATGCGCTATTGCGATCCGAAGAACACTGAAAAGATGGTGGCCGAAGGCGCAGACTACTGGATGCCCATGGACCAGTACATTGGCGGCATTGAGCACGCTATTTTGCACTTGCTCTATGCGCGTTTCTGGACCAAAGTCATGCGCGACTTGGGCCTGGTGAAAGTGGATGAGCCATTTACCAAACTGCTCACGCAAGGCATGGTGCTGAACCACATTTATTCTCGGCGAACCGACAAAGGTAGCAAGGATTATTTCTGGCCAAACGATGTTGAAAATGTGTTGGCTGAAGACGGCAAAGTAACCGGTGCGCGTTTGAAAAAAGACGTGGGCACTTTGCCCGTGGGTACCGCCATTGATTACGAAGGCGTGGGCACCATGTCCAAGTCCAAAAACAATGGCGTCGATCCGCAAGACCTGATTGAAAAATACGGCGCCGACACTGCGCGTCTGTACACCATGTTCACGGCACCGCCCGAAGCCACCTTGGAGTGGAACGATGCAGCCGTAGAAGGCAGTTACCGTTTTGTGCGCCGTGTTTGGAACTATGCAGTCAAAGTGGAAGGCGCTTTGAAGCTAGGCTTGGGCGTAGAGCGTTCGCAGCCCATCACCTTCAGTGCCGATGCCAAAAAGTTGCGTCTTGATATTCACTCGGTGCTGCGTCAAGCCAATTACGACTACGAGCGCATGCAATACAACACCGTGGTGTCTGCGCTCATGAAGATGCTCAACACTTTGGAGGACTCGCCGCTGTCGGCTTCTAAAGAGCTAAACGACAACGCGGCTTTGGCCGAGTGTTATTCCATTTTGCTGCGTGTGATGTATCCCGCATGTCCGCACTTGGCTTTCCAATTGTGGAATGAATTGGGCTACGGCGCTTGCTGCGGCGATTTGCTTGACGTGACGTGGCCCGGTGTTGACGAAACTGCTTTGCAACGCGACGAGATTGAACTCATGTTGCAAATCAACGGCAAGTTGCGTGGTTCGCTCATGGTGCCTGCCAATGCAGAAAAAGCGGCCATTGAACAAGCCGCTGCGGCGCACGAGCAAGTGACCAAGCAAGTGGCTGGCGCTGCGCCCAAGAAGATCATTGTGGTGCCAGGCCGATTGGTCAATGTGGTGCTGTAAAGCGCGCGCTCTTCATCACAATACAACCCATCACAGCGCCTTCAAGCATTCACCATGAACGCATCCCCTAAGTTGCTAAGCCGTCGCCAATCACTGAAAGTCTTGGGACGCAGCTTGACAGGCGGGGCACTGTTGAGCGGCTTGGTGGCAAGCGGTTTGTCGGGCTGTGGATTTCAATTGCGTCAAAGCGCTGATCTGCCATTCAAGTCTTTGTTTTTGATCTTGCCGCGGCAATCGGGCTTGGGCACAGACTTGCGGCGCAATTTGGCCAGTCAAACCAACTTGAAAGTCTTCACCGAAGCCCGCGACATGGCTACTTCGGAGGTGGTGTTGGATGTCATGTCTGAATTGCGCGAACGCGTGGTGGTGGGCTTGAATGCATCGGGTCAAGTGCGTGAATTGCAACTGCGCTTGAAAGTGAAGTTTCGTTTGCGTACGCCACAAGGTCAGAGCCTCATTCCAGAAGTGGAGTTACAGCAGCAGCGCGACCTGAGCTTTTTGGAGTCGGCAGCCCTTTCCAAAGAAATTGAAGAAACCATGATGTACCGCGACATGCAAGTTGACATCGTGCAACAAATTTTGCGCCGCTTGGCAGCGGTGAAGCCGCTGTAAAGCCAGCCAAATTAACACCTGTCTTTATGCAACTGGCCCTGCCTCAGCTTCAAGCACATCTGCAAAATGGCTTGCGAAGTCTTTATACCTTGCACGGCGATGAGGCCTTGTTGGTGCAAGAAGCGGCCGATGCCATTCGCTCAGCAGCTCGCCAACAAGGCTATACCGAACGCAGTGTGCATGTGGTTTCGGGTGCGCATTTTGATTGGAGCGAGGTGTTGGCATCAGGCGGCTCCATGAGCCTTTTTGCCGATCGCCAAATTTTAGAAATCCGCGTACCTACGGGCAAGCCTGGCAAAGTGGGCAGCCCCATGATTCAGCAACTGGCGCAAAGCGCAGAAGGCAATGACAGCACCCTGACGCTGTTTGTTTTGCCCCGCTTAGACAGCGCCACCAAAAAGGGCGCATGGTTTGGGGCATTGGAACAATTTGGTGTCTCTTTGCAAATTGACTCTTTGGACAGAGCCCAATTGCCGCAGTGGATTGCGCAGCGCTTGAAGCTGCAAAACCAAAGCGTTGCTTCTGGACAAGATGGGCAAAACTGTTTGCAATTTTTTGCAGACCGAGTGGAAGGCAATTTGCTGGCAGCGCATCAAGAGATTCAAAAGTTGGGTTTGTTGTTTCCCGTTGGTGAACTGTCGCAATCTCAAGTTGAAAGCGCTGTTTTGAACGTGGCTCGCTACGATGTTTTTAAGTTGTCGGAAGCGGTGTTGGCGGGCCAATTAGCCCGCGTGCAACGCATGCTAGATGGTTTACAAGCCGAAGGCGAGGCCGCCGTCTTGGTGCACTACGCTCTGGCAGAAGACATTCGCGCTTTGAAGCGAGTCAAAGACGCCATGGCTGAAGGGCGCCCTTTGCCCATGGCCTTGCGCGAGCAACGAATTTGGGGGGTGCGTGAAAAGCTCTTTGAGCGCGTCTTGCCTAAATTGTCTACGGCTCGCTTGGCGCAGTTGCTGCAAAACGCCCATCAAGTGGATGGCATCGTGAAAGGCCTGAAAGTGGCCGATTGGCCCACCGACCCCTGGCAAGCCTTGCAGCGATTGGCCTTGCGCGTTTCAAGTGCTTGCGTTGCAAAGACTTGAGGGCTTTTGACAAATTGCCACACAAGAGTGCGAAAATAGCCCCATGAACGCAACTCTCAACGCGAAGGCCCAGCCAACGGACATGGCCCCAGAAGCTACCCAAGCGTCGATGCAAATTTTGGGGCAGCAGGCCAAAGTGGCCTCAGCCGCCATGGCCAAGGCATCGACTGCCACCAAAAACAGTGCTTTGAAACGCCTGGCTGCTTTGCTGCGCGAAAACACAGAAGCACTCCAAATTGACAACGCCAAAGACTTGGC
>CAXNGF010000013.1:0-15822 GCA_964201905.1 Limnohabitans sp.
ATGATGCCCGAGGCGCCGGCATCAAGACAGCGACCAATCCACGAACGATCGTTGGTGGGTACACGCACCAGCGGCACCAGGCCCGCACCCCTACAAACCCTCACCATATCTTGCGCCGTTTCGACACCAAATGCCGCGTGTTCACAATCAATAACGGTAAAGTCAAACCCTGCGCTTCCCAACATTTCCAAAACGTCGGGCGAAGACATCTGCGACCAAGTGCCAAACAAACTATGACTTCCCTCTGCGTTCAATAAGTCTTGAAGTGTTTTCATATGCGTTACCTGCGTTTAATTTAATTAATTAACCAGTCTACACAAGCATAATCTTCAAGCCATTGAGCGGCAAGTCATAGCGACTCTGCCAGGTCTGCCCCGCCACCAAAGGCCACGCATCTGTCCAGGTGCCCGTGGTTATCACATCGCCCGCTTTCACATCTGGCGCGCCAGGGCACTGTCGCAGTGCTTTCATAAAGTGCAGCAAGGCCATCAGCGGGCTGTCGAGCACATTGGTGGCTTGCCCCTTCTCCACCAATTTACCGGCATGCACCAGCTCTAACGACATTTCCGCAAGCAACTCATGCAATTGCGCGCCATTGGCGGCCACGTCCTTCACTGACACCTGCTTGCCAACCAGCAAATGCGCATGCAGACCGCTGTCAGTCACTGTATCGGCTACTTTAAATTTCCAATCAAGCGAATGTGATTGAACAATCTCAAAACCAGAAGCCATCCAATCAATAGCCTCAAACAAACTTTGCACCGTAAGCTCCGAAGGCGGCGAACATCGCATGCCAAAAACCAACTCGGGCTCAAGCCTTGGTTGGCTCATGTGACTGATATCTACTGTACCCTCGCCCTGGCTGTTGGCCATGGTCAAAGTGGTGTTCCAAACAGTACCCCAAATAGGCTCGAACACCTGATAGCGCTCCCAAATGCTGCGATTGGTAAAGCCAATCTTGAACCCTCGAGGCTGTTCACCCCTTGCTTCTCTGAGCTTTCTTACTTGCAAGGCAGTTTGGTAAGCCTGAGACACATCAGATGGAATACTGTCCAGTTCTTCATCTGTCCAAAGCTGTCCTTCATCAATATGTTTCAATAGTATTTGCGGTGTCATAACTTGCTCCTGTTAGTTGCGTACAACCACTCCCCAAGCTTGAGTTGAGTGCCATGGCTCTATGGCAATTTACATTGCCTTGCATTAAACAATTAATTGAGGTCAGATGATCGTTAACAAAAAGATGACTAACCGATTTAGGGGCAGAGTAGTTATTCATCATCTGACCCCAATTCTTCATCGTCATCCAATTCCAATTCATTCAAGCCGCGTTCTTCACGGCGCTGCTCAATCCAGGTGTCTACTCTCTGGGTCACTAAATCGCCAAACTCTGCATAGAAGCTTGAGCTGGCGTCTACGATGAAGCCTTGTACTTCATCTCTCACGTAGCAGTGTTCGCCAAAGTTGGCTTCTAAGCAGCAGAATAAATCCCAACCTTTGATGAAAAAGTCGAAGAGTTCAATAAGTGTTAGTGGCCTTATGGAGGTTCTTCTTCTTTCATCTAAAGTCATTCCTTCGTATTCATCCACGACTCGGTAATGAATGCGTGATGCACCTCGTTTAGCATACACGCAAGTTACATCTTGGGTGGTGGAGGCAATGGTGATGCGCGCAATTTCTACTTCTTGGGCCTCTCGATTGGGCAAATACTCGCCACCCATCCAGGCAGGGTGAATTCCGCCTTGGGCTTTTCTCTCTTCGTGAGTGAGTTCCGGCACCGAAATGATGGAATTTGCAAGCTCAATGTCACCAGATCTGATGGCGCGTTCATACATCGCCTTTCTCTCGGCGCCTTTGATGTCAGAAGCAAGCTTGATGTTGTTGTCGTAAGCCCAAAAATAGGACTCAGGGCGATAGGCAAGGTCAATTGCCAAAGGGCGTAGCTGGGACATGGTCCACCTCCTTTTTAGCGACTTTGACAAGATGTCGGGGGCCGCAATAGAGAACAAATCTCCCCAACCGTTTAGGACGGTCAAGCCATAAAAAAACCCGCCTCAAGGGACGGGTATGACTTCGGATGTTTGCTTTTTGGAGCCTCATCTGCCTTGTGGCAAACCACCTTGCCCGAAAGCAGGTTGGTACAGGCGTCAAACCCATTCTTGATGTATGGTGTGAAATGTAGCACAAAATTTAACTGGGGTCAGATCACAATTGTTTTTACTCGACTCAATCGCTTACCTCAATAGCTCACATGCCAATGCCGTAGTGATCTCGGGCTCACACGGCGGTCGCTCGGCTGCTGAATTTGTCATTGCACTCAGCCAAAAACCATGCTGCGTTTTCTTCAATGACGCTGGCGGGGGGAAAGACGACGCTGGAAAAGTGGCGCTCAGCGTTCTGCAAGCACACGGTGTACCTTGCGCATGCTATTCGCATATGTCGGCCAGAATAGGGGATGCACAAGATGCTTATGACAATGGACTTGTAAGCGGCGCCAACGATTTGGCCAAGGCAAGGGGCATTGACTTGAACTTGCCGGTCAAACAAGCCGTAAAGCTGTTTTATTAATTGTGATCTGACCCTAATTCATCATGCGCATAGATCAATTTTTGGCATCTCTCGTATTGCTGATCAGTTGCACCATCAATGCGGCTACCCTGCAAGGCAAAGTCGTGGGCGTGGCAGATGGTGACACCATTACTGTTCTAGACGCCACCAACACCCAACACAAAATTCGCTTGCAAGGACTTGATGCACCTGAAAAGGCTCAACCCTTTGGTCAAAAATCTAAACAGTCTTTGCATCAACTGGTCCACAGCAAACATGTCATCGTTGAATTTCAGAAAAAAGACAAATATGGACGAACGGTAGGCAAGGTGTTGTTCAACGGAACAGACATTTGCTTAGAGCAAATTAAGCTTGGTATGGCTTGGCACTACAAGCAATATGAGTCTGAGCAACCCAAAGAGGATAGAGAAATTTATGCGCAGGCCGAGCTTTCTGCAAGGACTCAAGCCATCGGCCTTTGGAAAGATAAAAACCTTACCCCGCCTTGGGAATTTAGAAAGCAAAACAAAAATTAAATTGGGGTCAGATCAACATTAATTAATGTTGATCTGACCCCAATTGTTCTCACAGGCTCACGTAGTAAGCCTCGTAGTACTTATGCTTTGCTTATCGGTTTAGCCTACCCAAGGGCTGGGGAAGTTGTTCCATATTGCTGGCCCCGACATTCGTCACACCAGCTAAAAAGGAGATCCAGAAATGAATTTTTCAAATACCAGTTCAAATCAATTAAGCACAGGCCTCAGGTGCAAAGACGGCGACATGGCAGTCATTGTGGGCGATGTGCCAGGCTGCGAAGGCAATGTGGGTCGAATTGTGCAAGTGCGCGGCCCTACCTCTCAAATCATTGGCTATGTCTGCTGGCGTATCAAGCCATTAGACAAAAGACGCCTCCTCATCAGGGAAAACGACGGCAGCATTGTCGGAGAGCGTGTGTTTTGGAAAAGCAGCATTTTCCATCCAGATTGTTTTTTGCTTCCCATTCGTCCACCAGAAGACGACACATCTATCGAAACCCATAACAACTTAAAAATAGAAAGAACAGATCATGCAACTCAATAAACTCTGCCCTGCATTAGCCCTCGCCATTGAAGCCCACCAAGGCCAAGTTCGCAAAAGTACCAACATTCCATACATCTCTCACCCCATGGCTGTAGCTTCCATTGCACTTGAATTTGGCGCATCAGAAGAACAGGCCATCGCTGCACTTTTACACGACACCATTGAGGATGGCGGAAATAAATACGCCAACATCATCAAAGCCCAATTTGGCGACCATGTTCACGACTTGGTCCAAGGCTGCACAGACGGCTCGCACGACCATACGGGAAAAAAGGCAGCTTGGTTAGAGCGAAAAACGGCTTATTTGGAACACCTGCAAGAAGCCACAGACGAAGTACTGCTGGTGAGTTGCTCAGACAAACTGCACAACGCCAGAGCCATCGTGTCCGACCTCATCAACGAAGGTCCCTCGGTTTTTGACAGATTCAGCAGCACCACAGAGCAAACCCTCTGGTACTACCGCCAGTTGGCAACCATCTTTAACAACCGAAAAGCACCCCCCGCCAAAGCCTTGGAGGCTGCTGTATCCCAGATGGAAGCCCTCTCCCAAAGCGCTTGGTAGTTGCTGGTGGGGAAAAATAACTCCAATTTAATTTAAACACTTGATTAAAACAGTTATGGTGTTAATATAAGTTTATGTCCAAAACTTTCAGTCTTGATGAACTCTGCACCCTCACCGATTTGCCTAAGCGCACGGTGAGGTATTACATGCAAATGGGGCTTGTGAATCGACCCATTGGCGAAACCAGGGCAGCGCATTACCTGACTGCTCACTTAGACCAGCTTTTAAAGGTCAAACAACTGACAGACGCTGGCATTTCCTTAGAACGAATTGCAGACATCCAAAACGGCGAAGAACTCCCCGTTCCACCAAAGCCCAGAAAGCCTGGCGACATTCAAGTCAGGAGCCATGTTCATGTGGCCCCTGGCATTGAGTTGCAAATTAGCCCCGAAGAAGCAGACATGAGTCCCGAGCAAATCAGAGCTCTCGTTAAAGCAGTCATGAAAACCATTCAAGAAATCAAGGCCTAACCATGTACGAAGAACAAGAAACCAGCACGCTGAGCTGCGATGGCGAAGAGGCTGCCATGAAATCTGTGCACGTGCACGGCAAACTAGACGGTCTTCTTTTGCGCATGAAAACACGACAGACCTATACCAACGAGACAAAAAAGACCCTAGAAACCGTCTACACCTTCCCTCTAGCCTGGGGCGCAACTCTCTTAAACCTGGCCGTAGAGCTCAATGGCAAACGCCTTAACGGCACCGTGATAGAAAAGAAACAAGCCGTTAAACAATACGAAAAAGCAATTGACGAAGGCGACTCACCCATCATGGTGGAACGCTCTGGTCGCGGGCTTTACACAGCCAACTTGGGCAAGCTTTTGCCGGGCGAGACAGCCGTCATCGAAATTGAATATGCCCAGCTTCTCAACTTCGAAGCTGATCGCATTAGGCTCAGCGTTCCAACCACCATTGCGCCACGATATGGTGATCAACACAAGCAAGGCGCACTACAAGCTCACCAAACAACCGCCTCTAACGGCCTTGTGGAATACGGCTTTTTCTTGACCTTGGACATTCAAGGAACCGCCGCCAAAGGCTTGGTAAGCAGCCCCTCACACAACATCAAAACAACAAAAAGCTTTGATGGCATTAACGTACAACTGGGCAACCAAGCGTTCCTAGACCGCGACTTTGTTCTCCTCATTGAAGACCTAGAAGGCGAATCATTCTGCATCGCCGGCCCAGACACAGAAGGCAGCAACACCACAGCCATCATTACCAGCTTCTGCCCCAAGCTACCCAAGGTCAAGCCCAGAAAGCTCAGACTTAAAGTGCTTCTAGATTGCTCGGGATCCATGGCTGGCGACAGCATGAAGCAAGCGCGCGTGGCGCTCAAGCACCTCTTCAAACAACTGAACGAAGACGACAGCTTTGCCTACACACGTTTTGGTAGCAGCATCGATCGCGTCACTCCCAAAATGAGCTTGGCCGATAGAGTGCGCATTCAAAGTCTGCTTAACACCATTGACAAAACAGAAGCCGACTTGGGTGGCACCGAAATGGCCAGCGCCATGACCGATGTGTTCAACATTAACACCAGTGGCAACACCCGCAAAAACCCAGAGGTCACAGATTCAGCCGATGTGTTGCTCATTACAGATGGCGAAGTTTGGAACATTGAAAACATTTTGGCCTCAGCACGCATCAGCGGCCACCGCATTTACACCATTGGCGTGGGTAGTGCACCGGCAGAAAGCTTACTTAGAGAACTGGCCAAAGACTCGGGTGGTGCTTGCGAGTTTGTAACACCACGGGAGGACATGCGCAGTGCCGTAGATCGCATGCTAACCAGAATGCGATCTGCCCAAGAAGTGCGCTTTGCCATGAAGTGGAATGCCATTGAAGATAAGCACAAAAACCATGAATGGGCCAGCACCTTACCCCCTCAATTGATCAATGGAGAAACCGTGCACCTGTATGCCAGGCTGCCTGCTAAAACAGAAAAGCCACCTGTCTTAATTTGCAAAACGTGGGTCAAGGAAGTAGAGCAAGAAGTGAGCAGCGCCAAGCCCTTAAGCATTACTTGGGACAAAGAAGGCATTGTGGCCAGGTTGTGTGCAGCAGCTCAAATTGCTGAGCTCACAGAGGACAAAGCAGACACCAAAATGGCTAAGTCATTGGCTGTTAAGTACCAACTGGTGACACAGCACACCAACCTTTTCTTGTTGTATGAACGCGCAGAAGAAAGCAAAGCAGAAGGATTACCCAAGTTGCAGCAAGTGGCGCAAATGCAGGCTGCAGGTTGGGGTGGTTCTGGTACTGTAAGAGCACCTGGCACAATTATTTTGGCTTGCAAAATGAGCCGTTCGGAAGAAGCATTCGACGCTTCAGATAGCCACATCTCCTACAGCTCATCCCCTGATTACTCGCGCCTCAAAACGCCCATAGTGTGGCGCACCAGCCGCACGCAATCTGCATCAACAAAAGATGGTATGGCCTCTGCCGGTATGGACGATATCGAAATTCCAGCCTTCTTGCGCAAGCAACCCGACTCAATTAACCTGCGAGCCGAAAGCTCAATCTGCCCATCGGCACCCTCAGTGAAAAAACCAGCTAGCGAAGCCACGATACAAGATATAGCAAGCACTCTAAACGCTGCAGCATTGAAAACCACAACGTTCCGTCAAGCTTTGCAGCAAACCTTAAAGCTCAACGTTCCATCTGAATATGCTCAGATCATCATTGACTTAACGAAGGAAACCAAGGACAGCGCCACAAGCTGGGCTTTGTTGTTTGAATGGTTGTTCAGTAAAGACAGGTACGATTTGTTACTAGACAAGCATGCGCAGCGTTTACTGCGGAGTCAACTTAAACTGGCTTCAAATGAAATTCAGGAAAGGTCGAGAGAACTGTTTGAACGATCTTTGGTTGCACCTGCGTCTTGAACCTCAAGCCTTTGATCTAATTGACTCAAACAGACAAATCAATCTTGACAGTACCCGCGTAAGGCTTTCGAGAATTTAAGTTTTCACCCATGTGTTTCGCGCCATGGCTGTCATATGGAAATGAATGAAGCTGACCGCCACGGTTCTGCAATTCCTGCGCAAAGTGCTTTGCTGCATATAAATTACTGCTTTGCAAAGCAGCGCCAATCTTAGTTAGATAGGGGTCAGTTGAAACAGATAGATCGAAATTGACAAGTGCAATGAAAGCTTGTCTGGCCGTGTCCAAATTACCTGTCAGTATGCTTTGTAGCAATGCTTCCAGCTTTTGCTTGCGGCGGCTTTGACCGTCACCTTGCGGTGAATGATGACCACCCCACTGCCCAGAATTGCTGTTGCTGGGGAAAGAAATTGAAGTATCCATGGTACGGACGCCTTTCGATCAATCAAACTGTTTGCCTAAACCTCTTCCTCAATGTCGGAATTTCAAATACAAATTAGGTGATTGACTGTTTCGTTTGACCTGTTGCAAAAATGCACAATAAAAATTGAATGTCAAGAAATCAGTCAATCACAAACAGATATGCATAAACAATGCCAACTTAAAGTGGCAAAAATTTGCCACCCCCCCCCCATTAGGCCCTTAGCGCACAAGGGTAATAACGGATTTGAAACAAATTAAGCAGCCCAATATACTTAAATATTGATCACAGATTAGCAAAAATCAACTTAAATCACACTTATGGCTCTTCCTACCATTGCACTGTTTACAGGTGACCCAGCAGGCATTGGTCCTGAACTGGTTCAAAAATTACTGCACGACAAAATCAGCCACAATGCTGCCCAAATTATTCTGATTGGGCAAAAGGACAGCATTCAAACTGAGTCGCACGCACATTGGCACGACTGGTCTGGCTACAACTCACCAGCCTTTAAACCTGCAACAGCAGATGCACACAATGGCGCTTATATGATTTCGGCTTTGGCTGAAGGCGCTGCATTGGTACGCGATGGCAAAGCAGATGCTTTCTGCTTTGCCCCTTTGAATAAAAGCGCACTTCGACTTGGTGGCATGCACCAAGAAGACGAGCTAAGATGGTTTGCAGAATTTTTAAACTACAACGGCGTTTGCGGAGAACTCAATGTGCTGCAAGACCTTTGGACTTCCAGAGTTACTTCACATGTACCCTTGAAAGAGGTTAGCCACCTTCTGTCTAGCCAAAAAGTATTTGATTCAATTGAAATGATTTCAAATGCGCTCACAGCATCTGGCAAGACAAAGCCTAGATTGGCAGTTTGTGGCCTAAACCCACACAACGGCGACAACGGCAATTACGGCGATGAAGAAATAAAAATTATTGCGCCTGGTGTCGAATTAGCCAACCAAGCCGGTTTTCCTGCAGACGGACCCTTTCCAGCCGATACAGCATTTGTTCGCGCCATTCGAAAAGAAGGCGGCTATGACGGCGTGGTCACCATGTACCACGACCAAGGGCAAATTGCGATGAAGCTCATGGGCTTTGAAAAAGGCGTGACTGTTCATGGCGGCCTACCCATTCCCATCACCACGCCCGCTCACGGAACCGCCTATGACATTGCAGGCCAAAACGTAGCCAATCCACAGGCCATGTTCAATGCATTTGATTTAGCTTGCCGAATGGGCCAACACCATCGTCAATTGAAAAAACAAGTCGCTTAAGAATTTTTAACACAAAGGAAAGAAATCATGAAAAAACATTTCGCTTTTCTATTTGCAGCAACTCTGTTCAGCCTGAGTGCCGTTTCACAAACCACCTACCCCACCAAGCCCGTCAAGCTCATGGTGGGTGCTGGTGCTGGTGGCGGCACAGACATCATTGCGCGCATGTTGGCCGAGAAAATGACAGAGTCTCTAAAGGGAACTTTTATTGTCGAGAACAAGCCAGGCGCTTCAAACACCATTGCGGCCGACTTAACGGCCAAGGCCACACCCGATGGGCATACGCTTTTAGTTGCAACCAATACGGGCCAAGCCATTGCGCCACATTTGATCAAGTTGTCATTTGATCCCATCAAAGATTTGACGCCCATAGGCTTGGTCGTTACGGTTCCCAATGTGTTGGTGGTGGGCTCAAACGTGCCGGCCAACAGTGTGAAGGAATTGGTAGCACTGATGAAAGCAAAACCTGAAGACTTTAAATATGCATCCTCTGGCGTTGGCAGCACTCAACACATTGCAGGCGAAGGCTTTGACATCGCAGCTGGCGTTAAAAGCGTTCACGTGCCCTACAAGGGCAGCGCACAAGCTCACTTAGACATCATTGCGGGCAATGTCCAAATCATGTTCGACACCACCTCATCGGCAATGGGGCAAATTAAGGCTGGTAAATTTAAGCCTTTGGCTGTCACTACGGCTCAGCGCTCATCAGAACTGCCCAATGTGCCCACCTTGGCCGAGGCCGGAGTAACGGGTTTTGAAATGAGTACTTGGTATGGTGTCTTCGTTACTGCAGGCACGCCACCCGACGTCGTTAACAAACTTCAAGTGGAGTTAGCCAGAATTATTAAGTTACCCGATGTCCAAGCCAAACTCAAGGGCTTGGGTGGAGAACCTGGCAACATCAGTCCAGAAGAATTTAGCAAAATCAACAAGCAAGATTTTGAAAAATTTGGGAAGTTGATCAAAC
Source organism: Limnohabitans sp. (assembly GCA_964201905.1). Lineage (GTDB taxonomy): Bacteria > Pseudomonadota > Gammaproteobacteria > Burkholderiales > Burkholderiaceae_C > Limnohabitans_A. The sequence goes on from CAXNGF010000013.1 coordinate 9,740, forward strand.
AGGCCAATATCAAGATGTGAGCGTTTAATCGTTACAGCCAAGCGCTACTTTGGCTAATGGGAGACAAAGTTATCCGTCTGTCCCATGGTCAAAGTCTTTAAGCAATGCATAGCGTTGGTTTCTTTGATCTTGAACCATTCGAATAACGCGCTTCATAGGTACTCCCACCAAAACAAGCGCGTGAGTGGCCAGCATCAAAGATCCCTCTATTGTTTCAGGTACCACTTCTGCAGCGCCGGCCGCTTGAAATTTTTCTAGATCCAAATCATCTTGTGTTCTCACAATGACTGGCACTTTAGGGGCGTGCTCTTTGGTCAATGTAAGCACACGGAAAGCTGAAGCGTTATCTAGGTAAGTCACAACCACTGCACTGGCACGCACAATGCCAACTGCCATGAGAGACTGCAAGCGAGCCGCGTCACCATACACAACTTTTTCACCATGGGATTGGGCTCTGCTAACTCGATCTGGATCCAAATCTAGGGCCATGTAAGGAATGTTCTGAATCTTGAGCAACTTGGCTAAATTTTGACCACAACGCCCATAACCACAAATAATGATGTGCTTTTCGCTGTCCATACTTTTCTGTGCAATTTGAGTCATTTCAAGCGACTGCTGCAACCAATCACTGGCAGACCATTTCATGACCCATTGATTGGTGTTCATGACAATAAAGGGGGTGGCCAACATTGAAAGCACCATGCTGGCTAGAACGGGGTTTAACCAATCTGCAGGGATTAATTGATTTTGCCCGCTAAGGGTCAGCAACACAAAACCAAACTCCCCTGCTTGTGCCAAATACAAACCTGTGCGAAGTGAAATACCTTCACTGGCGCCGCTTAATCGAGTGAGGCCAGCGATCAGTGCAAATTTAAAAACCACTGGTACTGTGACCAAGAACAGCACAAAGGCCCATCGATCCCAAATGATTCGCCAGTCAAGCATCATGCCAATGGTGATAAAGAACAAGCCAAGCAAGATATCGTGAAATGGTTTGATGTCTAACTCAACGCGATGTTTAAATTCTGTTTCGGAAATTAACATGCCAGCCACAAATGCGCCTAGCGCTAGGCTGAGTCCGGCAAGCTCAGTTAACCAAGCCAAACCCAAGGTGATTAGCAACACGTTTAAAACAAAGAGCTCTTCGCTTTGTCTGCGAGCCACCAACAGCAACCACCAACGCATGAATCTCTGCCCTCCTGTTAGCAGCAAGGTAATCAAGACTGCGGCTTTCAGTGATGCCAGCATCAAAGCGGGTATCAACTGTTCTGGAGGAGCATTCAATGCAGGAATAAGTACCAACAATGGCACCACAGCCAAATCTTGGAAAAGCAAGACACCTACCACCCGCTTGCCATGCTCTGTGTCCAATTCCAGACTGTCAGACATGAGTTTGATCACAATGGCGGTGCTGCTCATGGCCAAAGCACCAGACAAAGCCAAAGCAGTCTGCCAACTCATTTGCCACAAAGTAGGCGCCATGCTGCTTAAAAACAGAGATCCCATCGTGATGAACGCAATGGTTAGCACTACCTGTAACAAACCCAATCCAAACACATGTCTTTTCATGGACTTTAACTTTGGCAAATTGAATTCAAGTCCAATGACAAACATTAAAAAGACCACGCCAAACTCTGCCAGATGGCGAATGCCCTCAGAGTCTTGCGCCAATGCCAAGGCGTTAGGCCCAATTAAGACGCCTACGAGCAAATAGCCCAGCATAGGCGGCAGTTTCAAAAGACGGCAACCAACGACACCCAGCACGGCGGCAAAGAGGTAGAAGAGCGTTAATTCCAAGGATGTCATAAGGGCATCCTATCTAAAAAAATGAGTTTTAGACAAATTGCACTATCTTGTAGGGTGATAGTCCGAGCAGAGTTAAAAACCATTGAAAGAGCATCTATGTTTCAAGCTGTCGTTCAATCAGCCATGCGCCAGTTGAAATCTAAACTGAAACTGCCTGCGCCTCCCTCAAACAGATCTTTAGACAAAAAGCCAGACGAAAAACCTAAAGATCGAACAGGTTTTATTTTGGCGCTGGCCGTTGGAGGTGGTTTGTTGATACTTGCCATGTTCTCCAATTTACCAAGCAACTAACCACCTAATTTCTGGCCATCAATATTTCTGCCTCTTTTTGGCTTGACTGGGTTTTTCGGCATTGGCATAAGCCTTAAGTCCAGCTTCACGGTCAAGCGGCACAGCACTTGAAATGGTGGCGCCCATGGGCGGTTGCAAGTGTGGCGGGAAAAATGCCAACTTTTGATTTTGCGCGAGTTTATGCGTTCGATCTAAATCTAAATCACGCTCGTTCACGCCGCTAGGCGTTACGCACACACCGTTAACTATTTCCAAATCTAACCACCATCTCTTGACCGGGTTGCGCATGCCTGCAGCAATTTGATCGTCAAAATCAATAAGGGCCCGTCGTGCACTGGGCACATGAATTGAGAGTTCTAGTAGCCTAGACGATTCAACCAGATCTTCCCTGTTGTACGGACAAGTTTTCATACACCTTCCACAGGCCGAGCCCTTCATGTTGGTTAAGCGGTACTTGCCGCATTTTTCAACATCGGGCTTCCATATTTCATAGCCATTGAACATGACTTTGGGGCCAAAAGGAATGGCATTGCATGGACATTCACGGGCACACTTTAGGCACATGTTGCAGACCGATTGCAAACCAAAATCGATAGGCTGATCAAACGCCAAAGGCAAGTCGGTCGTGAGTAAAACACTTTTTGAGCGAGGCCCAATAAAAGGGTTTAAAACCAGTTCTCCAATGCGCGAAAGCTCACCAAGACCCGCCAACAAAGCTGCTGGAATGTGTAAGACATCTGATTCTGCGTTGGTGTGCGCACGCGAGGAAAAGCCCAAGCGGCGCAAATGCGCGCCCATAACCCCTGCAATGAAGGCGCCGCGCATATAGCCCCGCATTGACTGCGCGCCTGAAATCCAATCGTCGCCCGAGGCTCCTTCCATGGTTTCAAATCCTTGGTCAAGCAACATGACAATACAGTGCTTGTGGCTGGGCTCAATGGGCTTGCCTTGTTGTGCTTCGTGCGAATAAAACATCCAAGGTTCTGCTTCACATATGCCTACCAAATCAGCGCCTAAAAAATACGCCAAGGCTTTGATGGACTCGGCATTGCTTTGAGCATTGGACAACTCACCATTTGTATCTGCAGGCACAAGCTGCTCGTATGTACCTTGCAAGGGCACCATGTTGCGTATCAATGGCGTCATGGCAAAAGCCAAAGGATGTTTTGTGGCAAAGCGCATGCGCTGCACCTTGGCTTTTTCGCCTAAATCGCCGGCCAATGCTCGCGTGAATAAATCGGCGCGTTTGCTGTTGCGAATAATTTCTTCTCGCAAAATGAGCGTTGTGGGTTCTGGCACACGCTTCAATGTTTCCATGGGGTAGCGCCCCCAGTGCAGAGGGCGCAGTTCGGCTTCCGATTCAGCCCAACCTGGGCGAGTGCCGTGTTTGCCCATGTAGGCATCAGAATCAGGCCAATCTAAAGAGGCTTGTGGTGCGATTGGGAGATCAATTTCCAAAGGCAAATTGGTGCTAATGGCGGCTAAAGCAAAGCCGCTGTTGAGAAATGGTATTTTGAGGAAGCCGTTTTCAGATCGAGCAATGCCAGCGCGTTGCGCCAAAGCCTCTAGGTTTAAAAGCGTATTGCCAGCCACATGTCCGCGCGCACCATATCCCAATGCGCGAACATAGCCAGCCAATACAACGGCCACCTCGGTGGCGCGAGCATAGGTTCGGGCTTTGTTGCTGCCATGAATCCAGGCGGCACCTGGCTCCTCTGGTTTAGGCTCTCGGCTGAACTCAACGAGAAATATCAATGCATGGGTGTGATGAGGAGCTTCGGCTAAAAAATCAGTGTTTTCAAGGGCGCACACACCAGCCAGAGTTGCATCTAAAAAATAGGCGCTGGCTTTGAGGTTTTTGCTTCGAATACCCAAATCTTCTGGCAAGGGCGCGCGGGCCATGGCCGATTCACCCTCCAAGTAATGCTCAAATAGAGTTTGATACGAAGCCAAGGCGTCGTTAAGCGAATTGGGGCCGGCCGGATATCGATCCTTAGGCAATGTGGCTTTGAGTTCTGGGGCATTGGCATCTCGCGCCAGCAATTCAGTGGGCAAATCACCCATGTCGAAGTGACGGTTTCGATTTGAAAATATGCGGGTCATGGCTGACATCTTAGCCATGTTGGCCCTGAAAAAGCAAAGACTTGAAAAGGCGACTAAATGGTTTTTTGACGCCAAGCTTTAAAAATTTTTATTTCAATCTAAACTGTGTATCTGCCCACCTTGAAGGACATGCAATGACCGACGACGCAATAGCCTGGCTAGACCTAAGCACCGTGGCCCGACTCATTCGCGAGCGCGTACTCAGCTCTGAGCAGGTCACTCTGGCGCAATTGCGCCGCATCGACAGGCTCAATCCGGTCTTGCACGCTTATGCGCACGTCACTCCTCATTTGGCCTTAAGTCAAGCCCAAGCGGCAGACCAGCGTCAGGCACAAGGGCAGTCGCTTGGGACTTTGCATGGTGTGCCCATTGCAGTCAAAGACCTGTGCTGGACAGCCGGCGTGCCCACGGCTGCTGGCATGCAAATTTACAAAGACTTTGTGCCTGACCAAGACGCCACTGTTATTCAGCGCCTGCGCGAAGCTGGAGCCGTGCTGCTGGGCAAGTTACAAATGACCGAGAGTGCATTTTCAGGTCACCATCCACTTACTGTCGTACCAGTCAATCCTTGGGAAAGCACAGGCTGGACTGGGGTGTCCTCTAGCGGTTCGGGCGTGGCCACAGCCGCAGGTTTGTGCTTTGGATCTATAGGAACCGACACAGGCGGCTCCATTCGCTTTCCATCTGCAGCTTGTGGCGTGACGGGGCTTAAACCCACATGGGGGCGAGTTTCTCGGCATGGTGTTTTTGAGTTAGCCGCCTCGCTCGATCACATTGGGCCCATGTGCCGCACGGCTGAAGATTGTGGCTTGATGTTAGGCGTTTTGGCAGGCGCCGACCCTCAGGACCCCACGGCGTTGCAAGCGCCAGTGCCAGATTATTCAGCAGGCAGCAAAGACAGCTTGGCCGATTTGCGCATCGGCTGGGATGCGGCCTATGCCTTGAACGATGTAGAGCCTGAAGTTGCGACAGCCTTGATGGAAACCCTTGCGGTGCTAGAAAAATTGGGCGCGCAAATAGTGCCCGTTGCCATGCCCGATGTGGGTGAACTGGTGGAAAACTGGGTGCCACACTGTGCTATCGAGGCGGCGGTGGCACACACCAACACGTTTCCTGCGCGGCGCGAGGAATATGGCCCCATGCTAGCGGGCTTGCTTGACCTAGGCTTACGCCTTACAGCAAGCGACTATCAACGCATTCTTTTGCAGCGTGCAACGCACACAGGGCAGTTGAACCAAATTCTGAAGCGTGTCGATTTGCTGTTAATGCCTGCTATGCCTTTTGCTGCACCAAGCACTGACCGCATTGCAAATCTGCGCAAGGAGCCAGGCTATCGCAGGCTCTTGTCGCGCTTTACGGCACCCACCGATATGTCGGGACACCCTACCCTGACCTTCCCTGCGGGCCAAACTGCCGCAGGACGCCCTGTGGCGGCGCAGTTGGTATCGGGGCATTTGAATGAGGGCTTGTTGGTGCGCGCCGGCAGCGCGTTTCAATTAGCAACTCAATGGCACCTGAGTCGCCCTCCGATATAAGCTATGCAATTGGTCCTGCTTGGACAATCAATGACCGCACATCATGGGCCATGAGGTGAAAGCCTATTGGTTCAACTCTTCAAAAATACTTTCGTTGATGCGCAAAAGACTAGAAGCATTGGATGAAAAAATTAACTGTTTTAAAAAAGCTTTGCGCCCTTGACTAGTTGCAACAGTTTGATGAGCAGGAAAACCTATGAGTTGCCACTCTTGTGCAAGGGCGTGACCCAATTGGGGGCCGAATTTAGTGTCCGTCTTCAAATGGTTTGAGACAGATGGGTTAATTTCTTAAAGTAGAGATTGGCTCATTGGTTTTAAAGTTTAAACGGTTTCACATCTGTGTTGTAG
>CAXNGF010000014.1:0-15602 GCA_964201905.1 Limnohabitans sp.
GCAGTGTGCTGACAGCGGTGGTGGTGGGTTTGATTTTGTGGCAACAAAAAGTTCACATTCAAATTGAGTCAAACCACAAAAAATACATGCTCATCATTGGTGGGCTCATTGCCGTCCAAAGCGTGTGCTTGTATTCATCGGTGGCCAGACTGCCCGTGGCCTTGGCCTTGTTGGCCTTTAACACTTATCCCTTGTCAACCGCTTTTTGGGCGCGTGTGTTGTACAAGCACCAAGCTGAAAAAGCAGTGCTTTGGAGCATGCCCATTTTGTTGACCGGCTTGGCCTTGGCGCTCGATGTGTTGGGCGCTGCTTCTGGTCTTGGCGCGGCAGAGCATTGGTCGCAAATTGGCGCCGGGGTGGCGTTTGCGTTAGCCGCCTCTGCAACATTTGGCTTGGCATTGGTTTACACACAACATGAAACCACCGGCTTAGATGGGCGCGTGCGAACCTTTTCTTCAATGTCTATTGTGGGAATTTTTGCGGTCATCGTCGCCATGAGCCAGGGCGGGTTTCATTTGCCGCTAGCACCTGCTGGTTGGTGGGGCCTTGGCTTGCTGACGTTTTTGTATGGCACCGCCTTCACCATCTTGTTCACGGTATTGCCCAAGTTGGGCGTGGTGGGCAATTCGGCCATCATGAACGTGGAGCCCGTGTTTGCTTTGGTCTTGGCTTGGGCTTTGCTCGATCAAGCCATTGCACCCATTCAACTGGCAGGCGCTTTCTTGGTGGTGGGCACTGTGATGTGGCTGGGTTTGCGCAAACGCTAGTCAAGGCCTTTTTTCAAGTTCAGTGCTGTGTCGTAAACCAAGTTCTTGGAAACACCCGTGATGTCGCTGGTCATTTTGACGGCGGTTTTCAATGGCAACTCGGCCAACAGCAATTTCAAAGTACGTAAAGTGTTGGCATCTAAGGCCTCTGCACTTTCAGACTTGGGTTTTTCCAAGGCGTGAATCACCAAGGCAAATTCGCCACGCACGTGGTCGGCTTTTTCTGCAAACCAAGCTGGCAATTTTTGGGCTTCAATGGTGTGCACGGTTTCAAATTGTTTGGTCAATTCACGACCCACCGTAATTAACCTGCTTCCCAAAATGGCAAGAGCCTGTGCCAAGGCTTCAATTCGATGTGGCGCTTCAAGCAGCACCACGGCCCGTGATTCACCGCTCAGTGTCTCAATGGCGCGCTGTCTTTCTGTGGCTTTGGAAGATAGAAAACCTGAGAAGACAAAGCCGCTTTCGCCCATCACCCCAGCAGCGCTGAGAAGGGTGGTAACGCTGCTAGCCCCTGGCAAGGGCATGACGCGATAACCTGCAGCAGCCACCGCAGCGACCAATCGTGCTCCGGGGTCGCTGATGGCCGGTGTGCCCGCATCGCTCATATAAGCCACGCGTTCGCCTTGCGCCAAGCGCGCAATGACTTGAGCGGCCGCCTCTACTTCGTTGTGCTGATGGACCGCCAACAAGTGCGAGCTGTTTCTGTCTAAGCCATAGGCTCGCAAAAGTTGTTGGGTGTGACGCGTGTCTTCACAGGCCAAGGTGTTGGCTCTTTCAATGACATACAAAGCACGCAAAGTGATGTCGGCCAGATTGCCAATGGGCGTGGCCACCACATACAGGGTGCTCCCAGGGTGGTTTTGCGGCCCCACCGCTTCACGAGCCGCTTGAAATGCCTTGTTGTAAGTCGTGGCGGGCATGGCTTCAGTTTTTTCAGAAGGCAAATTCAATGGTGTTCCTCAATCGGACAAGTAAGCAAAGTGGCGATGCCGCGGAAGATGCCGCGCTGCGCTTCTTGCAATTAAAAGGTTTGCTTTTGTTACACCGCAATTATCGAACGCCTGGGCGTGGCGGTGGTGAAATTGACCTCATTTTGCAAGAATCCGACAGCACGGTGGTGTTTGTGGAGGTTCGAAAGCGTTCTTTGGGTCAATTCGGTGGCGCATTGGGCAGCGTGAGCGCAGTGAAGCAGCGGCGCATTGTTTTTGCAGCGCGGTTTTTTCTCATGCGCTGGCGACAACTCCCGCCAGCGCGTTTTGACGTCATTGCTTGGGAGCCCGAAGGCATGATTTGGGTCAAGGCTGCATTTGATGCGGCTTCTTAAAGCGCGAAGTGGCAAGTTTCAATCGCCTGAGAGTATCATTCGGCTCATGTTAGACCTGCGCATTCAACAACACTTCATCGACAGCGCCGACCTGCAATACCAAGCTGCCGAAACCTTGGCCAAGCCCTTGGATGCTGGGGTGCAGGCGCTCATGGCTTGCGTCACCAGCGGCGGCAAAGTTCTGGTCTGTGGAGAAGGCAGTGCAGCCGCACTTGCGCAGTATTTCGCCAGTTTGTTTGTGGGTGGATTTGAGCGCGAGCGTCCCGAGTTGGCCGCCATTGCCTTGCGACACGAGGGCTTGGGCGATCCTGCCTACGCCAGTTTGGCCAGGCAGGTGAGAGCTTTGGGTCAAGCGGGCGATGTGCTGTTGTTGCTCACGGCAACGGGTGAAGAAGAGGGTTTGATGCGGGCCTTGCATGCCGCACACGAACGTGACATGACCGTCCTTGCCCTGACAGGCAAGGGGGGTGGCTCGGTGGCCAAAGCCCTGCGTGAAACAGATGTCCATGTCTGCATTCCGCATGATCGTGCTGTTCGAATTCGTGAGGTACAGCAATTGGCACTTCACTGTTTGTGCGATGGCGTTGACGCCCAACTAATGGGCGACCAAGACGCCGTGGCATGAGCAATAGATGGGCATTCCCTTTCTGAATCAACCCGCTTAAAATATTTCAAGACTTTCTAAGGATTTTTCAAGTGAACCTCAATTTCAACCGTTGGATACTTTCTACTTTGGCCGCCAGTGCCTTGGTGGCCAGTTTGTCGGCCTGTGCGCCTTTGGTCCTTGGTGGCGCTGTCATGAGTGGCTTGGTGGCCATCGATCGCCGTACCGCAGGCATTCAGCTAGAGGACGAGAGCATTGAGCTACGAACAGCGCAGGGCTTGCGTCAGAATTTAAGCGAAGCCGCACACGTGAATGTGACCAGCTACAACCGCATGGTGTTGCTGACGGGTGAAGTAAGCTCGGCCGCAGAAAAAGAACTGGCAGAGAGACTGGCCAAAAGCCAAGAAAATGTCAGCTCCGTGGTCAATGACCTGGTCATTGAACCTGCAAGTTCACTCACCCAGCGCTCCAAAGACATCATCACTTCCGCACAAATTAAAGCTTTGTTGGTGGATGCCAAAGATTTGCAATCCAATGCATTCAAAGTCTTAACAGAACGAGGCGTTGTTTATTTAATGGGCCGCGTCACGGCCCGTGAGGCGCAACGCGCATCAGAAATTGCGCGTGGTGGCAGTGTCAGCAGCGTGGTGAAAGTGGTGCGGGTTTTTGACACCATTACCGAAGAAGAATTGAAGCGCATCAGCGCGCAACCTTTGTCGCCGCAAGCGCAACCTAAACTTTAAGGCAAGCCGCCAAATTGAAAAAGGGCTCTGAATCAATTCAGAGCCCTTTTTGCTTGGGTATTCTAAATCGCTTAGCTTAGCCTTTTGATTAGGCTGGAGGTGTCCCAACGCTTGCCGCCCATTTGTTGCACATCGGCATAAAACTGATCGACCAATGCTGTCACAGGCAAGCGCGCGCCATTGCGCTTGGCTTCGTCCATGACCAGCCCCAAGTCTTTGCGCATCCAATCGACTGCAAAACCAAAATCAAACTTGTCAGCCACCATGGTTTTACCGCGGTTGTCCATTTGCCAGCTTTGCGCTGCGCCCTTACCAATCACATCCAACACCAAATTCATGTCGAGGCCTGCTTTTTGGCCAAAGGCAATGGCTTCTGACAAACCCTGCACCAAGCCGGCAATACAAACTTGATTGACCATTTTGGTGAGTTGACCTGCACCAGACTCACCCATCAAGGTGTAGGCACGAGAGAACGCCATGGCTGCTGGCTTGGTGGCTTCAAAAATGGCGGTATCGCCGCCACACATGACGGTGAGCAAGCCATTTTGAGCGCCGCCCTGACCGCCAGAGACTGGCGCATCAATGAAATTCAAGCCCTGCGCTTTGGCGGCAGCGTAGAGTTCGCGTGCCACATTGGCGGAGGCCGTGGTGTGGTCAACCAAAATGGCGCCCTTTTTCATGCCAGCAAATGCGCCGTCTGCGCCCAGAACCACTGCACGCAAATCTTCATCGTTGCCGACGCAGCAAAAGACAATGTCGGCATCTTTGACAGCCTCTCTCGGAGTTGGCGCATGCGCAGGTTGGCGAGAATCGGCAAACTCTTGGCACCATGCGGCTGCTTTGGCCGCGCTTCGGTTGTAAACCGTGACGGCGTGGCCGGCGCGGGCCAAATGGCCTGCCATGGGATAGCCCATGACGCCAAGGCCCAAGAAGGCCACATGTTGAGAGGGAGCGGATTCGTAGGATTTTGCGTTCAGGCTGCTCATGGTTGTCTGTGTGGTGAAGTTGGAAAATTGTTCAAGCTTGAGATTGTCCATCAGATTGAGATTTTGGGTGAAACTTGTTAAAAAGTTGTGAAGAGCTCGCTTGCACTGAATGCCCCAGCAGCCTGCCTGTCCAAGCCATTGAATTTCCATGGTGATGGCAGATTTGGTAACCTTGTCTCCATGAACAATCAAGTTTCAGACAATTTACAGAATGTACGCAAGCAAATTGAGCGTGCTTCTGCGGCGGCAGGCCGAGCGGTAGACGCCGTGAAACTTTTAGCAGTGTCCAAGACCATGCCCGCGCAAGCTGTGCGCGAAGCGTACGCAGCAGGCCAATTGGCGTTTGGTGAAAATTACATTCAAGAGGGCGTCGATAAAATCGCGGCCTTGACAGATTTGCACTTGGAGTGGCACTGCATCGGCCCTATCCAAAGCAACAAGTCAAAGTTAGTGGCTGAAAATTTTGGGTGGGTCCACAGCATTGATCGTTTGAAAACAGCCGAGCGATTGTCGATGCAAAGACCTGCGCACTTGCCACCATTGCAGGTTTGTTTGCAAGTGAATGTCGATGGGGGCCCAAACAAATCGGGTGTGGCCCCACAAGATCTTCCAGCGCTTGCACAAGCTGTTGCCAAGTTACCGCGCCTGCAATTGCGTGGCCTCATGACCATTCCTGAGCCTACCGCCAACGAGACTGCAGCCCGCGCAGTGCACCGTCAAGCCAAAGAACTGTTCGACAGCTTGAATGCGGCTGGCTTGAAGTTGGACACCTTGTCTATGGGTATGACAGCCGACTTAGAAGCAGCCATTGCTGAGGGCAGTACTTGCGTTCGTGTAGGCACTGCCATTTTTGGCGCGCGTCAATAAAAATCCTCAGCGCCTAGGTTGTTTGGTGATGATGAACGCTGATTAAAAACGCGGCAAATCGGGATGAGAGATTTTTCCGCCACGCACCAACATCTTGCCGTACTCTGCGCATCGGTTGTGTGTGGGAATGACCTTGCCAGGATTGAGCAAACCCAGTGGGTCAAAGGCTTTTTTCAAGGCAAACATCTGCGCATTTTCTTCTGTAGAAAACTGCACACACATGCTGTTGAGCTTTTCAATGCCCACACCATGCTCACCCGTGATCGTGCCGCCCATTGCCACACTGGTTTCTAAAATATCGGCGCCGAACAATTCACAACGATGCAACTGATCAGCATCGTTCGCATCAAACAAAATGAGCGGGTGCAGATTGCCATCGCCAGCGTGAAACACATTGGCGCAGCGCAGTTGGTATTTTTTTTCCATCTCTGCAATGGCCAACAAAATATCAGCCAATCGCTTGCGCGGAATGGTGGAGTCCATGCACATGTAGTCGGGGCTGATGCGACCCGAAGCAGGAAATGCATTTTTACGGCCACTCCAAAAACGCAAGCGCTCTGCTTCGTCTTTGCTGACCGAAGTGGCGGTAGCACCGCAACCCCGCAAGACATCGATCATGCGACCAATTTCTTCTTCTACTTCTTCAGGCGTGCCATCGCTTTCGCACAACAAAATAGCCGCTGCATTCAAGTCGTACCCCGCGTGCACAAAGTCTTCCACGGCAGCGGTCATGGGCTTGTCCATCATTTCCAGGCCTGCGGGAATGATGCCGGCTGCAATGACGGCGGCCACCGCATCGCCTGCTTTGCGAATGTCATCGAAGCTGGCCATGATGCAACGCGCCAATTGAGGCTTGGGCACCAACTTGACAGTCACTTCTGTGGTGATGGCCAACATGCCCTCGCTGCCCACCAGCACGGACAACAAGTCAAAGCCAGAAGTGTCCAAGGCATCGCTGCCAAACGTGACGGCATCGCCCTCAATGGTGAAGCCTTTCACTTTCAAAACATTGTGCAAGGTGAGACCATATTTGAGGCAATGAACGCCCCCTGAATTTTCTGCCACATTGCCACCAATGGTGCAGGCAATTTGGCTGGATGGATCGGGTGCGTAATACAAACCGTGTGGCAAAGCGGCCTCTGAAATGGCCAAGTTGCGAACACCACATTGAACCACTGCTGTTCTAGACAAGGGATCCATTTTGAGAATCTGATTGAACTTGGCCATTGACAAGGTGACGCCCAGTTTGTGCGGCATGGCGCCGCCCGACAATCCGGTGCCGGCACCGCGTGCCACCACAGGCACCGCCAAGTCATGGCAAGTTTTTAATACAGCTTGAACTTGGCTTTCTGTTTCGGGCAAGGCCACCACCAAAGGTCGCTCGCGATAAGCCGTTAGGCCATCGCACTCATAAGGCACGGTGTCTTCTAGTGTGTAGAGCAAAGTGTGTGCGGGCATCACAGCGCTCAAAGCGCGAACGATTTGTGCTTGCCGGTCGGCGCGAGACAGCGCATCCAAATTGGTCAGAGCGTTCATGTCACATTCTCAAATTAAAAGAGGCATTTAAAATTATTTTCGAGACTATTTAAAGATCACTGTTTTGTGCCCATTCAAAAGCACACGGTGTTCACTGTGCCACTTCACGGCGCGGGCCAGTACTTGGCTTTCCGTGTCGCGGCCTTGGGTGGTGAGGTGCTCTACTGTTTTGGCGTGGTCAACACGCGCCACGTCTTGCTCAATGATGGGGCCTTCGTCTAAATCAGCCGTGACGTAGTGGGCTGTGGCACCAACCAATTTGACACCACGCTCATGCGCCTGGTAGTAAGGCTTTGCACCCTTGAAGCTGGGCAAGAAGGAGTGGTGAATGTTGATAGCACGGCCCGACAATTTGCGGCACAAGTCGTCAGACAAAATTTGCATGTAGCGCGCCAAAATGACCAACTCCGCGCCTTCTGATTGAATGATCTCGTATTGCTTGGCTTCAGCCTCTGCCTTGTTGGCGGCTGTTAAGGGAATGTGGTGAAACGGCACGTTGTAGCTGGCCGCCAATTGGTAAAACTCTCGGTGGTTGCTCACAATGGCTCTAATGTCGATGGCCAGCAAGCCGCTTTTCCAGCGAAACAACAAATCGTTCAGGCAGTGGCCCTCTTTGCTGACCAAAATGACTGTGCGCATGGGCTGGGTGGCATTGTGCAAATTCCAAGTCATTTGGAAGGGGACCGCAAAACTGGCCAACTGGCTGCGCAATTCGTCTTCATCCACGTGCTTGCAGGCAAACTGCACACGCATGAAAAACAAGCCGGTTGCGGGATCGTTGTATTGAGCTGCCTCTTCAATGTTGCCGCCGCGTTCTAGTAAAAAACCTGAAACGGCGTGCACGATGCCTGACTTGTCGGGGCAAAATAGCGTGAGAATGAAAGTTTGAATCATGGACAACATTGTCGCAGGGAAGGCGGTAATGTTCTTGATCGAGGCCCAAACAATGCTCAATCAGAGGTCATAACAGTCGTGACTTTCTGTCAGCGCTGCTGAAATAAGGATTGCGATCCAACTTGGTGCAAATTACACTGAGGGCTTGAAATTAATGCTTGCTAGAAGCTAAAAGGCACATTCATGGCATCTTTAGAATCCCCCGTCTCCCATATGAAGCCAGCCAGCATCGCTGCGGCCGCCTTCAACATGGAGCACCAGTGGCTGCCCTTCACAGGCAATCGCCATTTCAAGCAAGAACCGCGCATTTTTGTGGCAGCTGAAGGCATGCACTTCACCACCCATGATGGCCGTCAAGTGATTGATGGTATTTCTAGCTTGTGGTGTGTGGGTGCCGGCCACAACCGCAGACCCATTGCCGAAGCCATCAAAAAACAACTCGACACACTCGACTACGCCACAGCCTTTCAAATCAGCAACGACCAAGCGTTTCAAGCTGCTCAAATGATTGCAGAGTTGTGCCCTGGCGACTTGAACAAGGTGCTGTTTTGCAACTCTGGCTCTGAAGCTGCCGATACCTCCTTGAAAGTTGCTTTGGCCTACCACCGGGCGCGCGGCGAAGGCCATCGCAATGTGTTCATTGGACGCGAGAAGGGCTATCACGGCGTTAACTTTGGCGGCATGAGCGTGGGCGGTTTGCCCTCCAACCGCAAAGTCTATGGTGCCCAGTTGCTGCCCCGTGTAGATCACATGCGCTTCATTCACGACCCTGTGAACCATGCCTACATTCACAACGAAGAACCTGTCTGGCAAGAAGATCCGCTGTTGGAACTCGAAACCCGTATCTTGGTTTTGCATGACCCCAGCAATGTGGCGGCCATCATTGTCGAGCCGGTTGCGGGTTCTGCGGGTTGGTATTTGCCGCCCAAGGGCTACTTGAAACGTTTGCGCGAAATTTGCGACAAGCACGGTATTTTGCTTATTTTTGATGAAGTCATCACAGGCTTTGGTCGCTTGGGTACCAACTTCGGTGCCGACTATTACGGTGTGGTGCCAGACATGCTCAACTTTGCCAAATGCGTGACCAATGGCGTCATTCCTTTGGGCGGCGTGGTCTGCCGTGATTTCATCTACGAAGCCATGATGAACTCTGGCGCCCCCGATTACGCCGTTGAGTTTTTCCATGGCTATACCTACTCAGGCCACCCTGTGTCGTGCGCTGCGGCCATTGCCACTTTGAAACTGCTCAAAGAAGAAAACCTCTTTGACCGTGCCGGTCAAATGGGCCCTGTTTTGGGCGATGCCATGCACAGCGCCTTCAAAGGACTGCCCAATGTCATTGGCATCCGAAGCCTTGGCTTGGCGGGCGCTGTCGAGTTGTCCTCCATTGCAGGCGCACCTGGCAAGCGCGCCTACGACATTTTCCTTGACTGCTATAACAAAGGCGTTTTGGTACGCGCTGCCGGCGAAAACCTTGTCCTTTGCCCGCCCTACATTGTCGAAAAAGAACACATCGACAAAATGGTCAATGTGTTGGCCGATAGCATTCGAAAACATGCTTGATGGCCAGTCAGGCCTTTCACTGCTTTGCGAGAGCCGACTAAAACGATGAGTTGATTTGTGCGTTCGCTGGCTTACTTTTCTCAAATTGCACTGACCCTGATTGTGGCGTTGGCCGCGGCATTGCTGTTTCAATGGTTGCGAACGCCCATTCCCTGGATGCTGGGCCCCTTATTGGCCACGGCTTGCTTGTCGGTAAGAGGTGTGCCCACCAGAAGTTCTGGTTACCTTCGCAATGCTGGGCAATGGGTCATTGGTTCCGCTTTGGGCTTGTACTTCACCGCCGAGGTGGGTCAGTTGGTGTTGAGTTTGTGGTGGGCCATTTTGCTAGGCATTGCATGGGCATTGGCCATGGGCTTTGGCTTTGGCTTGTGGCTGCATTGGCGCAATGCGACCAACATGCCCGAACTCTCTGCCAAGCAAATGCGGGCCACTTCTTACTTTGCGGGGGCCATTGGCGGTGCATCGGAAATGACCTTGATGGCTGAGCGCTACCATGCCAAAACCGATTTGGTGGCCGCCTCGCACAGTTTGCGCCTGGTCATTGTGGTGGTGTGCTTGCCCTTTGGCATGCAGTGGTTCCAATCGCATTGGGGCTTGCACGTGAACAGCAACCTGTTGCCCGGGCCCCGAATATGGTTGTGGCCAGGTATCTTGTATTTGGCCATGGCCACAAGTGCTGGGGCCTTGCTCATGGCATTTGTCAAACGCAACAACCCTTGGTTCATGGGGCCGCTCGTGGTCTCTATGGGCGTCACCTTGGCCGGCATTCAATGGACAACCATTCCGTCAGAAATGACCAACATGGCGCAACTCTTTATTGGCATCAGTTTGGGTGTTCGCTTTCAACGTGATTTCATTCATACCGCGCCAAAATGGTTGCTGTCTGTTGCCGTAGGAACACTCGGTATGCTTGTGATCTCGATTGCCTTTGGCTGGGCTTTGGCTTTGGGCACAGGGCTTCACCCTGCCACCCTCATTTTGGGCACCTCGCCAGGCGGCATTGCAGAAATGGCCATTACAGCCAAAGTTTTGGAGTTGGGTGCGCCTGTGGTGACGGCGTTTCAGGTGTGCCGCTTAATGGCGGTGCTGCTGATTGTGGGGCCCATGTACCGCAGGGTAGAGTTGCCCGATTGAGCAAATGGGCACAGTCAAATTAGTGAACCACAACGGGTTGTTGTGCAAGGCCTGTATAACGCTCTAAAGTGTCTTCAACTTCTTCTTGGGTAGGGGTATTTTGTTGCCAAGCCTGAATGTGCATTTGGAACATTTCTGCCCATGAGCCATCGAGGTAGACCTCTTTGCCCGATCGTTTGTCAACGATTTCAAATCCGTGCCGCTCTAGCATGGGGGGTTTTGAGATGGATGGCGCCTCACCGGTGTCGTTGGCCAACACATGCATGACGGCAAAAGATTCAGATTCGTACAACAAGTTCATAGTGACATTCTGACTGAAGTCTGTCTACTTTAGATAGGCTTGATGTAAATTATTTCAAGAGGGCAGAGCCGGTAAAGTTTCGACGTTGCGCATTTCCATGTCGATGAAGCTGCCATTGGCTTGACTGATTTTGATTCGCACTGGCAAGCCGCTATGCGATTGTGAAAGCCACATTTCAATTTGACTGTCAAACTTGCCTCGTGGCAAGCACACCCAACGCTGAGTTACCTGCTGTTTGCCATCCACCTCAATCAAATCTTCAGACTTGAATGTGAGGGCCCAATTGACCGCATCGCGCGCGGTGGCGGTTTGCACATTGAGATCTGAGCCGAGTTTGAAGTTTTTGGCAGAGACAGCGGCCGCCATTTGAATGAACAGACTCACTTGATCTTGCGCCCCTGATTGCATGGCAACGCTGGGCGAGTTGCTGCTGAAGCTGATCTTTTTTTGATCTACTTCGAAATGAGCAGCCCGTTCGCCCCGCCAACTGTCCGAGTAACGCAATGGTGCCAAGCCGTTTTCGGTCATCGTGCCAACACTTCGCCAAACACGACTGCCCACCAAAAACGCTTTAACCCGGAGTTCGGCCTCATAGGCCTTGGGGGTGTTGGGCGTAGATTGGGTTTGCCACCTGAGTGAACCCGATGCATGGTAGGTCAAGCCGCGCTCTTGGCCTGTGAGTTTGTAGTTGATCTGAATGTTGGGCGGAAAGTCGCCCACCTTGGCCGATAGCGCATTTGACGGCGCAGGCACGGACAAGGGCTCGGCGGTTAGCGTCTCTGCGGGCAAAGCCACTGCTTCGGTTGGCGGGGTTAGCGGGGTTTGAGAGCCTGAGTCTGAGGTGGTCTGTGCGGCCTGTTCAGAACTTGGCAAAGCTTGACTTTCTTCAGGTGCTGGCAGGACCGCAGTGGCCACGGCACTCATCCCAGCGCTAGAGGGCGTGGCGCTTGCGGGGGCCCTTGGTTTTGCAGGGGCAGAGGGTTTTGGTTTTTCGGGAATGGGGCTTTGCGGTGGTGTCTGTGAAACGCCAGAACTCAGGACCCGCGTTTGCAAAGGCCCTAATTTTTGGGATTCTGGTTGAAGTCGCCAGATGCCGGCCCCGGGTGACATCAGCAGCCAAAGGTGCGCGCCTAAAACCAATGCGCCCAAAGCCATTAAGGCCCGTCGCTCAGGAAGGCTGTTGGCAGGGTTCATAGAGGCTGGGGCGTGCATGTCAAGGTGACGTCATCAGGGCGGGGTGCGTTAAAAATAATCAGGGCTCGAAATGGCAGTCGCCAAATAGGAGCTTGTGCGAGAGTGGTTAAACTGAACGATGTTTTGAATCGATTGCATTCGGCTTGAATTTTGACAGACACTGAGATTCTATTTTGAGGCCTCACCATGAAATTAGCGACTTACAAAGACGGATCGCGAGACGGCCAATTGGTCGTGGTCTCGCGTGACTTAAGCACAGCGCATTATGCGACGGGCATTGCTCATCGCATGCAACAAGTTTTAGACGACTGGAACTTTTTAGCCCCCCAATTGGAGGACTTGTATCAAAGCTTGAACAGCACCAAGGCGCGTCATGCCTTTCCCTTTGATCCCCAGCAATGCATGGCCCCACTGCCCAGAGCTTACCAATGGGCCGATGGCTCGGCCTATTTGAACCATGTGGAACTGGTGCGCGCCGCTCGCAGCGCTCAGGTGCCCGAAAGTTTTTACACCGATCCGCTCATGTACCAGGGCGGCAGTGATGATTTCATGGGTCCTTGTGATGCAGTCGTTTGCCGTGACGAAGCCTTTGGCATCGACTTCGAAGCTGAAATTGCCGTGGTGACAGGCGATGTGCCCATGGGTGTTTCGCCAGAAAATGCCATTGATGGTATTCGTTTGGTGATGATCGCCAACGATGTGAGTTTGCGCAATTTAATCCCCAATGAACTGACCAAGGGCTTTGGATTTTTCCAAAGCAAACCAGCAACCGCTTTCAGTCCTGTGGCTGTTACATTGGATGAGCTGGGTGATGCGTGGGATCAGGGCCGCTTGCACCTGACCTTGCAGTCAACATGGAATGGCCGCAAAGTTGGCATGTGCGAAGCCGGCCCTGAAATGACTTTTCACTTTGGCCAACTGATTGCGCACATGGCTAAAACGCGCAACGTTCGTGCAGGCTCCATTGTGGGCAGCGGCACAGTCAGCAACAAAAGCGTCGACGTCAATGGCAAGCCTGAATGGCCCAAAGGCTACAGTTGCATTGCAGAAAAGCGTGCTATCGAGACTATTTTGAATGGCAAGCCCAGCACCGAGTTTATGAAATTCGGCGACACCATTCGCATTGAAATGAAGGGCAAAGACGGCCACAGTGTGTTTGGCGCCATTGACCAAAAAATTGTGCCCCTTGATGCATAAGTGGGACTTTCAATGCAATGCGCCCTGGGGGCCGCTGGCTTTTTCAGGAGACCTTCATGAGCCATGTCATTGACTACAGCCGCTATCAAACACTTCGAATCACGCGCCGTGGGGCCAACCAAACGGTGCTAGACATTCAGATGAAAGCCGGTGGGCCCGGTGGCAACGGCAAACTGCCAACAGCAGGTCATGAAGGCCATTGGGAGTTGGCTGAAATTTGGCGCGATGTTTCGCGCGATGACAGCGTGCGCGTTGCGGTGCTGCGTGGTGAGGGCATGGGCTTTTCTGGCGGTGGCGATTTGGCGCTGGTGGAAGACATGGCGCGTGATTTCGAGATTCGCAGCCGAGTGTGGAAAGAAGCCCGCGACCTGGTCTATAACGTGATCAATTGCGACAAGCCCATTGTGAGTGCCATGCACGGGCCTGCAGTGGGTGCTGGCTTGGTGGCCGGTTTGTTGGCCGATATTTCAATTGCCAGCAAGACAGCCAAAATTGTGGATGGCCATACCCGCTTAGGGGTTGCGGCGGGTGACCATGCGGCCATCATTTGGCCTTTGCTCTGTGGCATGGCCAAAGCCAAGTACTACTTGCTTCTGTGCGAGCCGGTGAGTGGCGAAGAAGCCGAGCGAATTGGCTTGGTGTCATTGGCCGTTGAAGAAGATCAACTGCTAAGCAAAGCTTATGAGGTAGCCGATCGTTTGGCCAATGGCAGTCAAACCGCCATTCGATGGACCAAGTATGCGTTGAACAATTGGTTGCGCCAAGCTGGCCCCAGTTTTGATGCTTCCTTGGCGCTCGAGTTCATGGGCTTTTCAGGGCCTGATGTGCAAGAGGGCTTGGCCAGCTTAAAAGCGCGCCGCCCGCCTCAGTTTTAAGCCTTGCTTTTCATGCGCGCCATAAAGAGTTCGTTGTTGGCTTTGCGATCAGCTTGCACGCGTTGCATGCTGGGACGCTCAGACCACATCTTCATGTAATCCTTGACAGGCAAGTCGGCTAAAAAATCTTTGCCATAGATGGTCTTGCTTACGGCCGTGATCAATGGCAAATGAACTGCAGCGCTGCAATCTGCAAGGCTGAATTCTGTGCCACCAATGAAGGGTTTGAACTGCACAAGTTTTGCAAATGCGGCCACATTTTTCTCAAGTTGTATGCCAATTTTTTCTTTTACAGCATCGCTCACCTTGCCGCCAAAGAACGCCTCAGCATACAAGTTGCGCGCAACCAATTCCAAATGCAAATCCAAAAAGATCATCAACTCGCGCACTTTGGCGGCTTCGAAGGCGTCCTTGGGAATGAGCGGATGTTGGGGGTAGTGCTGCTCGATGTACTCGACCATGGCCGCTGACTCGCAGACCGTTCCTTTGTCTGTTTTCAAATAGGGCACTTTGCCAAGCGGGCTGGCCGTGGGATCGGTTTCTCCCACCCATACCAATTCCTCTTCAAAGCTAACGCCTTTTTCCAGCAGCGCCAATTTAACGTTGTTGTGATAGTTGCTGGCGCCAAAGCCGCAAAGTGTCAGCATGTTGTGTCTCCCAATTTAGAAAAGCCATGAGCATAGCCTTTGACCCAGCCAGTCTACGTCGCGAAGTTGACGCAAAGCCGCAACGTAGCATCTGTATGCGTTAAGCTTGTGACTGATTCACACCTCAAGGAGCCCTCATGAGCGATCCCTCAGCTTTCGGATTTGGAAAATTCGTACCTGGCTTTGATTTCTTGCAAAACTTAGGGCAGGCCGCTAACCCAGGCGCCAAAGGCTCACCCCAAGGCATGCCCAACATGGCCAGTTGGGTTGCGCCTACCTTGAACGTGGAAGAACTCGACAAGCGCATCCAAGAGCTGAAAACAGTTCAGTTTTGGTTGGAGCAAAACACCAATGCGCTCAAGGCCACGATCCAAGCTTTAGAGGTGCAAAAAATGACCTTGTCGACCTTGCAAGGAATGAACGTGAACATGGCTGAGATGGCAAAGGCTTTCACCGCCAAAATGCCAGACCCCCAGACACAGGGCACTGCCAAGCCTGCCGATACCCATAGCGACGCTGGCTCAAGCAGCGACCAGGCCAAACCAAACGCTGGAGGTGCCGCTCAAGCGGGGGCTGCGCAAGGATCCGCAGTAGACCCCATGCAATGGTGGGGATCCCTCACACAACAATTTCAAAACATTGCGGCCGCAGCGGTGAAGGATGTGGCCGCCAAGGCCATGAAAGATGGACCCAAGGACAGCAAGAAAAGGACTGCAACTGGCAAGGCCCCAAAGCCTAGCTCAGGAACAAGCAGATCAAGTAAAGCTCGATCAAGTACAACTCGATCAAGTACAGCTAGATCAAATGCAGCGCGCCCATCGCGCGCCAAAAAACCGGCCCCATGAATTTATTTCCCTTCGGACACGCCACGCACCCGCAGTGGCAATTGGCCGCCGGTTTGGTCATCGCCCAATTGCGCGCACAAATGACATTGCCAGGTCATGCGACCCACCCGCGTTTAGGGCTG